>CAZHHF010000004.1:0-28657 GCA_964531905.1 uncultured Bacteroides sp. | reverse complement strand
GCGATCGCTTGATGCGATAGAGTCGGTACTTTCGGCAAAACTCCCTTCAGCACTTTGTTGGCTTGGTTATCGGCGTGCGATTCTCGCAGCCGAGTATAAACTGGAAGGTGCATCTGATGATGCACGCCGGTTGCTTGAAAATGCAAAAGTGCGTAATTCCGGACGGTTGCCTATAGGACTTATCTACCGGTTTCACTATGCGTTTCATCGTGGATCGTGGATTATAGCATCGCTGTATTTACCTAAAAAATTCTGAATATGGCCGCAATGGAATTTGATAGTTGTCAGCAGGAGATTATCGATATAAATTCTGGACACCATTTAGTGCTTGCACCTCCCGGTTGCGGTAAAACGGCTATACTTGCTTCACGCGTTGATAATGCTTTAAGGTCGGGGGTACTTCCATCCGATATGCTTTGTCTCACTTTTACAAACCGTGCATCTCGTGGTATGCAGGAGCGTATCACAAAGGTTTCGGGTAATATGGATTCCGATCTGTTTATAGGGAATACGCATAGGTTCTGTGGCCGTTATCTGTTTGAGAATCAAATTGTGGGCATGTCAACAGGTATACTCGATGAAAATGATTCAATGTCGGTGATCCTTGAAATAGCCCGGTCCACAGAACTGCCCGACAATATGACTTTTTCGCAGCGGCAGAGAATTGCAGGTGCGTTCACCCTTCAGCATCTTATTCATCAATTCCGTCATCATCATCCCGACCCGGTTTTATTAAATGTAGATTCAACGTTCATAGAACCCCTTCGGCAGTTATGTGGTGAGTTACACCGTGAGGCAACGAAAAGCGTTATTGTTGACATATATGATAATATTGACGATCTTGCTCAATCGGTAATTGAAAGTCCGTTCCATGCGGCTGTTATCGACCGTCTTAGATTGGCCCGCAGCTATGAGATCTATAAACACGAGAACGGTCTTATTGATTTCGATGATATGCTGTTGTTAGCCTATGATGCACTTCGCCGTGACAGAAATCATAAACGTTTCAGTTGGGTTCAGATTGATGAGGTTCAGGATCTGAACCCCTTGCAGCTTGCTATTGCCGATGAACTTACGGCTCCCGATGGAGTTACACTTTACCTGGGTGATGAGCAACAATCGATATTCTCATTTATCGGCGCCCGGCAGGCTACGTTGAACATGCTCAAACAGCGATGTAAAGGAAATATTCACCGACTTGAAAAAAATTACCGCTCACCGTTCTATCTTCTTGATGTTTTCAACGAGTATGCATGTAAAAACTTCGGTATATCTTCCGATTGGCTTCCGCGTCCGCATAACGATGATAAAGCCGGGTTTGGTGATCTGGGTGTGAAGTATATGGCTGATAATGAAAAGTGCATGATTGAGGCTGCACGACTGGCCATAGATCTTTCATCGGAAGGTACTACGGCTATTATAGTTCCGGCTAATAAGGATGCTGATGCTATTTCCGATGCGCTCGGAACAGTTCCACATTTCAAGATTTCCGGATCGGATTTCTTTGCAACCGATCCGATGCAGTTTATCATAAGCCATCTTTCAGTACTCGCGTCGGAACACAATGCGCTCGCATGGTCAAAGATAATGAGTATCATTGGAATTGTTCGGCGTCCTGATATCGCACGGCGTACAATCATGAAAATGCAGTCGGCGGGACTTACTCCGTCAGATTTTCTTTTGTACGATACCGGATCGGAAGTTACGCGATTTATCGAAGCTTATGCGGATAATCCTATTGTGATTTTCGATACTGAAACTACGGGACTTAATATATTTGAGGATGAAATAGTTCAGATTGCAGCTCTAAAGATAATCGGCGGAATAATTGTTGACAAATTTAATATTATCCTTGAAACTAAGCGCGATCTACCTCCTATGCTCGGGGATATAGTTAATCCGTTGGTTGAAGTTTATCACTCATCATCTCATGTTGATCGTAAAGAAGGATTGACCCGGTTTCTTGAATTTGCAGCCGGTGCTGTGTTGATAGGACATAATATAGAATTTGATTACCATATCCTTGAAAATAATCTTATCAGTGCCGGTTGTGTTGGGTCATTGGACGATCTGTTTCCTAAACGGTTTGATACGTTGAAGCTTGCAAGGATTGTTTATCCGCGTCTTTATAGTTACCGTTTAAAAGATCTTCTCATCGCACTCAATCTTTCGGGCGAGAACTCCCATCTGGCCGATGATGACATTGTGGCTACGAAATCATTGGCCGACGCATTATATCGGACGGTAAACCAGGAAAAATTTATCCGTAATCATTTGGCAATGATTGAAGCGTCGTCGGATTTCCGGATGCGTTTCAAGGAGGTTTATGGCGAGGTTTACACTGAGTCGCGCGCTCGTCTATATGAGAATGGTAACCATAATGCTATGGTTGACGAGATAAGTCGTATGGAGCAGTTTATGATAAACCGACAACTTATTGATGAGCCGATGAAAAAACTGCGCTATCTTATGAAATTCCTTCAACATCGTTTGCCATCCGGTACCGAATCGCTTATTGGTCAGCTTGATGCGCTTCTGGTTGATTTTGCAACCTATCGTGAGGCCGATCTGTGCGAAGGGGATGTGGTTGATGATAAGATCTTTGTTACAACTGTTCACAAGGCCAAAGGGCTTGAATTTGACAATGTGATAATTGTAGGACCTGTTGATGGAACATATCCATTCTTTAAGTCGGAGACCGAAGAAGAGATACGGGAAGATGCACGGAAACTTTATGTTGCCATGACACGTGCGCGTCGCAGGCTTATTCTACTCCCATATAACTATTATCTTGCGGCGACAGCCTATGGTGTGAAACGCTTCGAAAAAGATCTATCTCCGTTTTTACGTCCTGTGCTTGATAAATTTGATGTGATATCGTGAAAATATTGATAGTTTAAATCGCACGTTTATAGCGTGTTATCATTAAATATAGATATGACCCGGTTCGATATTACATATTATCCTACTATGGTGTTAATCCCGATGATACAGATGAAATCAGGAGTATTGTTGAGGGAGTTAAAGAAAAACATGGATGTCAGATCATTATAAATGGATTAATACCGACCATCAGCTATTACTTGCGTCTTGTTTCAAGTCTTTGTGATTTTTGGGAATGCTACTGTGAACTTGTCGAGAACGATAATGAACTGCAGATGATTCATAAACAAACTCTTAATGAAATAATCGAGCGTTATTCGCTATGATTGCGGGATTACCTAAAGGCGGTCGGATTGGCAATATGTTGTCGATTCGACCGTTTAATTATTATATAGGCCATAATGACAAGCCTGTACAATGTTTGATTATTTGATACTGTTTTATTAACTTTGCAAGAATAAAGCACAAGAGCAACACAACATGAAACGTATATATATTTTCATTATTTCATTACTTTCAGTTTGCGCTGTTTCAGCGCAGGATACATATTTCCTTTATCCGACGGCACCTGCTAATCTCGAGAATTTCTATGACAGATGTAACTTCATGACCGAACATTTTTGGGATAACTGCAATATGAAATCGGCATTCTCCTCACGTGAGAAACTGAAAGGTGCATTTAAAGACTACGTGTCGATTGCAATGTATGCAGGAGTTGACACAGCTATGGCATCGGTTGATGCCCTTATTAAATCGGTTGAGAAGGTACCTAAGAATCTGCTTACACTCGCTCGTATCGCCGAGAGTGTTCTCTATTCCGATAGCTCTGAGATTGTAAGCGAGCAGATGTATCTTCCGTTTGCGCGTGCGGTAGCGTCATCGCGTAAACTTCCATCAGAAGATAGAAACTATTTCGCCCGTCAGGTGAAGATTATTGAATCGAGTAAGGATGGATCGATTCTTCCCGATTTCAGCTACAGAACAGCTGCCGGAAAAAAAGGAATGTTCAATGATATTAAGGACCGCCGCGTAATCTTATTTATCTATGAACCTGAGAATGATGATTGCAGGCGGACGCTTGTACGTTTAAGTGCCGATTACAATCTTAAACAGCTTCATGAGAAAGAATATTTGCAGTTCATGGTTATATATCCCGGTAAGCCCAACGATAAGTGGCTTGACTCAGTTAAAGATTTTCCCGAGTCATGGGTTGTAGGTGCATCAGAGGAAGTCGCTGAAATGTTCGATATAAAAAATCTTCCAATAGGAGTATATCTTTCATCAGACCATAAGATACTTACTAAAGCGCTTGATACTGATAGACTTGTTGAGATGTTCCGACTGTTGAATCTTAACATTAAGTGATTATTCCAATGAAGGTTGCAGCTTTAATTTCGGGTGGGGTCGACAGTGCGGTTGCAGTACACCGCCTGCTTGAGCAAGGGCATGACCCACATTTATTTTACATCAGGATCGGTTTGGATACCGATGAAGGTGACTGCTCTGCTGAGGAAGATATTGAAATGTGCAGTCTCATCGCACACCGCTACGGACTACCGTTCGATGTAGTGTCACTTCATGAGGAATATTGGGAGAATGTTATGGAATATGCTCTCCGTACTGTCAGGCAAGGACTGACACCTAATCCCGATATAATGTGTAACAAGATGATTAAATTCGGGTTCTTTGAACAAAGATGGGGACACGAGTTTGATAAAACTGCTACCGGACATTACGCTACTACTACCCTCATAGGGGATAAGGTGTTTTTGTCAACCGGAGTCGATAAGGTAAAAGATCAAACCGATTTCCTTGCCAGGATAGACTATAAACAGCTCTCACACCTGATGTTCCCCATTGGTGATCTACCCAAATCAGAAGTACGTCGGCTCGCGGTTGAAACCTCCATGCCGAATGCATTCCGACGCGATAGCCAGGGAATCTGTTTTCTTGGAAAGATCAACTATAATGATTTCATTCGCCGTCATCTGGGAGAAAAGAAAGGACCCATTATCGAGATCGAGACAGGTCGAAAACTTGGAGAGCATAAAGGTTTCTGGTTTCATACGATAGGTCAGCGTAAGGGGCTTGGCCTGAGCGGAGGTCCGTGGTATGTTGTCAAAAAAAACGTTCACGACAACGTTATCTATGTTTCCAACGGCTACGATACCGAGAAACAATACGGGAATATGTTACATCTTGATGAAATGCACTTCATTACAGAGGATCCCTGGGGTGACAGTTGTAGTGATGTGGAGATAACATTCAAGAATCGCCACATGCCTGAATTTCTTAAGGCGACTATATCTCGGGTCGGCGACAGGGAATATATAGTTTCGAGCGATACACCGGTTCAGGGAATTGCTCCGGGACAATTTGCCGTTATATATGACCGAGCTTCACACATTTGTTACGGTAGTGGAATAATAACAGGTCAGAATCCCGAAAAAATTAAATTTTGATATGGAAGCGAGAATAAGACTAAAAGTATTAGGACTATCATATAGTCAGTTACAGTCGGGAGCTTACGCCCTTGTTCTGGCTGAGGTCAATGGCCCGCGTCGTATACCGGTTGTAATTGGAGCTGCTGAAGCTCAGTCGATTGCTATAAAGTTGGAAGGAATTGTCCCACCGCGTCCCATGACCCACGATCTTTTTGCCAGTTTTGTTCATGCTTTCGGAGTCACTTTGCGCGACGTTTTCATATATAAGTTTGAGGACGGCATATTCTCATCGGAACTTACTTTTACCGATGGAAGCCGACAGGTAGTTCTTGATTCCCGCACCTCGGATGCCATCGCCATTGCGATACGATCCAAAGCTCCAATTTATACTACGCCTGAGATTCTCGAAGAAACAGGATTTATAATGGAGGAAGATTCCGCAGCATCGTCGTCAGAGACGATTCATGACGATGAGATAGAAGAAACCACTGAACTTTTTAATGCGTCGGCTCCACGTCTTGAAAACTACACTATAGAAGAACTTGAACGAACACTCGCTCAGCTGATCGAGAATGAGGAATATGAAGAGGCTGCTCGCGTCAGTGATATTCTTTCCCGTAAAAAAAATGGTGGTGAGGCCAACGACACACCTGAGAATTCAACTATTTAATTACTGCATATAAATCACATACGATGAAGAATAACAATGTGAAATTCAAACTTTCTTTGATGAATTTCCTGGAGTTTGCTGTCTGGGGATCTTATCTTACATCATTAGGAAACTTCTTGGCACGGAATGGATTGCAGGAACAGATAGGGTGGTTCTATGCGATTCAGGGTATAGTTTCTCTTTTTATGCCGTCAGTGATCGGGATAATAGCCGACCGATGGATTCAGGCACAGCGTCTGTTGAGTATATGCCACCTGATAGCCGCTCTCTTTATGGTAGCTGCAGGCGTATATGCCATGACAACGCCGCATATTGAATTCACTCCGCTCTTCACACTGTATACCGTCTCGGTAGCATTCTTCATGCCTACTATCGGTCTTTGCAACTCGGTAGCTTTCAATGCTCTTACCCGTGCAGGGCTCGACACTATAAAAGCTTTCCCGCCGATACGAATTTTTGGAACAATCGGATTCATTTGTGCAATGTTGTTTGTGAATTTTGTCGGTGGTGAAGGGACTGAGTTTCAGACAAGTTATATGCAGCTATTCACTTCAGCGGCATTCAGTTTGATTCTGATGTTATATGCTCTATCGATGCCGACTTGTCCGGTATCGAAAGTACCGGCCGGAAATTCGTTTGTCGATACTTTCGGTCTGAGAGCATTCAGCCTATTCAAACAGCGTAAGATGGCAGTGTTCTTCCTTTTCAGTATGTTGCTGGGAGTCTCATTACAGATCACCAATGGGTATGCCAACCCCTATATCACCAGTTTTGAGAATATTCCTCAATACTCATCGGCGTGGGCCGCGCGAAATGCCAATGCCCTGATCTCACTCTCTCAGATAAGTGAAACGCTGTGTATTCTTCTTATACCATTCTGTTTAAAGAGATTCGGTATAAAAGGTGTGATGTTGATGTCAATGTTTGCATGGGTATTACGTTTCGGATTTTTCGGAATTGGTAATCCTGCCGATGGAGTATGGCTGTTCATTCTATCATGTATTGTCTATGGTATTGCATTCGACTTCTTCAATGTTTCAGGTGGACTATATGTCGATAAAGAAACTTCACCTTCGATACGAAGTAGCGCTCAGGGACTGTTTATGATTATGACAAACGGTTTTGGAGCAACAATAGGAACTTTAGCGGCAATGTACATTGTCAATACTCTTGTTCCTTCAGCAGCATCACCTGCCGAACAGCTTGAAGGATGGAGAACATGCTGGTACATCTTCGCGTCGTACGCATTAGTTGTAGCTATACTGTTCTTTATTGTCTTCAAGGATAATAATACCGATATTACCGATCGTGAGATAAAGAAATCAGAAAACAAACAGGCATCTCCTGAGGGGGTTGTTACTCCGGAATTATAATTGTAATGATACAGTTTTTCGCTCCTGAGATAAACGAAACGCATATTTTACCAGAAGCTGATTCAGCCCACGCTGTAAGGGTTCTGCGGATGCAGTCGGGTGATGAGATGGTGGTTGTTGACGGCAAAGGTAACCGTTATCAATGCCGTCTTCTTGAAGCTCATCCTAAGAAAGCGGCTGTAGAGATCCTTAAGGTAGAAAAGATCGCTCAGTATTGGACCGGCGACATAACTATAGCTGTCGCTCCTACAAAACACATGGACCGCATGGAGTGGATGACTGAGAAATTGACCGAAATCGGGATAAGCCGTCTTGTGCCACTGCTTTGTCGATATTCCGAACGTAAGGAAATAAAAATCGACCGGCTTGTCAAAACTGCGGTTTCGGCAATGAAACAGTCTTTGAAAGCAACACTTCCTGAAATTGACGAAATGACTCCTTTCAGGCAGTTTATTACAGCCGATAGATCGGAGCTTAAATTTATCGCCTGTTGCTTCGACGATATGCCTCGTCAACTGCTATCGAATCTTTATGTCCCAGGGAAATCGGTCACGATAATGATCGGTCCTGAAGGCGATTTCACATCAGAAGAAGTAAAAGCCGCTTTTGAAGCCGGCTTCATTCCCGTATCATTCGGTGACGCACGATTGCGCACTGAAACTGCTGCGATTGTAGCATGTGATACGATCCATATTTTAAATCAATTACAAAACAACAACTAATGTCAGAAATCACAGAATATTTAAATTCATCACGCACGGGTAATTTTTTCTTGCTTGCAGGTCCATGTGTTATCGAAGGTGAGCAAATGGCTCTTGATATAGCCGGGAAGGTTCTCGAAGTCGCCAAACGCCTGGATATACCTTATGTTTTTAAAGGCAGTTACCGCAAGGCAAACCGTTCGCGTCTTGATTCTTTTACAGGAATCGGTGATATCGAAGCGCTCACAATACTTAAAAAAGTAAGGGATACTTTTGGAATACCGGTTGTGACCGACATCCATTCGGCACCCGAAGCTGAAATGGCAGCGGAATTTGTCGACATACTTCAGATACCTGCTTTTCTTTGTCGTCAGACCGATCTGTTGCTTGCAGCCGCCGCTACCGGAAAGATGGTGAACATCAAGAAAGGTCAATTCCTTTCGCCTGAATCTATGAAATTCGCGGTCAATAAAGTCCGTGAAGCAGGCAATAATCAGGTGGCGATAACCGAGCGTGGAACAACATTCGGTTATCAGGATCTCATAATCGACTATCGCGGAATCCCCGAGATGCAGAAAAATGACTGTCCGGTTATTCTTGATATAACTCATTCGCTTCAGCAGCCTAATCAATCGGCGGGTGTAACTGGCGGACGTCCCGACCTTATCGAGACTGTTGCGCGTGCGGGAATAGCTGTCGGTGTCGATGGACTATTTATAGAAACCCATCAAGATCCGTCGGTGGCAAAGAGCGATGGAGCCAATATGCTGCGTCTTGACCTGCTGCCTGAACTCCTTGAGAAACTCACTGTACTCCGTCGTGCTGTCAACGAAATCCGATAAACCGAAAGTTCTGGTTGTAACCGGGCCTACAGCATCGGGTAAAACGCGCAGAGCCGTCTCGCTTGCGCGTATGCTTGATGGTGAGATAGTCAGTGCCGATTCACGGCAGGTCTATCAAGGAATGGATATAGGCACGGGAAAAGATCTTGAAGAGTACGGTGAGATACCTTATCATCTGATTGACATAGTTCCGGCTGGTGAAGTATATAACTTATATCGTTTTCTGGCCGATTCACGACGCGCTGTCGCTGATATCCACTCGCGCGGAAAACGCCCTATCGTGTGCGGGGGAACAGGATTGTATGTGGAATCACTTATTAAGGGCGTAAATCTCCCCGATGTTCCTGAAAACAAGCAGTTGCGCGATTCATTGCGTGGGAAATCGCTCGATGAACTGACTGAGATGCTTGCACAGATGAAGACTCTACATAACAGTACCGATGTCGATACTGTGGCAAGGGCAATTCGGGCTATTGAAATTCAATCTTATTATAACGAACATCCCGATGAAGCTCAGTCGGTTACAGCTCCGGTACCCGATTATGATTCGGTGATTATCGGAGTTGATATTTCGCGAGAGCAGCGGCGGCAGCGAATATCCTCGCGTCTGTCGGCGAGGTTTGATGCCGGAATGGTAGATGAAATACGCACTCTGATAAGTGCCGGAGTAGATCCTCAGCTTCTTATAAAGTATGGATTGGAATATCGTTTCATAACTCAACACGTGTTGGGTCAACTTACGTTCGATGAAATGTATGCTCAACTTGAGATTGCAATTCATCAGTTTGCCAAGCGTCAGATGACGTGGTTCCGCGGGATGGAACGTCGCGGTTTTCATATAAATTGGATCCCGTTTGATCTATCAGATGAAGAGTTTGACAGTCGTGTAATGAAGTTATTGAAATGGTCATGAGCAGATGTATATTGGCTCTTCTGCTGTTGATACAGTGTCACCACTGCGCGTACGCTTTAATCGAGGATGAGATATCGTGTGTCCCCGATTTTTTGACAGACTCGATGGTTGAATTACAACTTCCTCCAGGGCCGGTTTCTATTGGAGTGGAATTGAAATTTGATCCGCTTCCGGTTCCATCATCTCACGGTATAGGAAAATCACGAGTCAGATTGGTGTTTTGCGATTCTGTATCAGGGAATATAATGAACCTGATCTTTACGTCGGCCAATGATATGACCTCAGGTTTTGAAGATCTCCCTTACTACAATGTGGAATACACAACCGGGAATGGCTCATCATCATCAGCAGCCCGGGTTTACGAATCGCGTTCACGTCATATTTTCTCGGGTAAAACATCTGTTATGGTTGATGTTGACAGCGCAACTGTAAGATTAAGTTTCGGTAATGGCCTTACCGATGCAGTATTTCCCACGTCGGGTAACATTTCGTCAGTACAGTTGTATGCCGATAAGAAAGTAAAATTCGATAGATTTAAAGTAAGGTATAAGTGCAGGGAAAATGAAGGGAATTTTGATATTGATTCATTGCAGAAAATAATAGCGGCATCTACTGATAGAGTGGTGGGATTCTATACATATCTCGATCGTGAGAATGATCCCCGTTATGCAGAGCCTGGTGGATTCTATCAACTCGCAGTTATTCCCGACGTTACACGCGGGTACAAGATAATTTACCTCGGCGGAGCTAAGGTCGCGTCAGGTAACTGGCGTCCGGGAATGACTAAAGGATACTTGAATCCTACTATTTTCAAATCACATTATGATTTGAGCTGGATTGACTCATCGGGTATAGCTATGGAGAAAGAGCAGTTCGCTTCATTCAATGATTCGTGGACTGTTCTGGAACTTAATTTTCCGCTATATCACACGAAGATGCGATTTATTCGTGTCAATCAGTGAGAAGTGTCGTAATCATCATGCTTGTGGCCGGTTCTGAGATCGCGCCGTTCTTTATGTCATAGATGACAGTGGAATTAAGGAGTTCTAACGTTATTGTGCTATTGGTGCGTTCCACCCGATATACTCCGTTGACCGCTTCCATTGACTGAATATATTCGTAGAGTGCCGGTGGAAGTTCATCGAATAAGAACATCTGTGGTATGGTGCTTCCTCGTCCGTTTACGCTGATCCATGACAGAGACTTATCGAATGTTATCAGATCGCTGTCCTTCAGTTTTACGGTATATACGGTTTCATCATTATTCCAATTTTCCGACTCTATTCCTTGTCCTGGAAAGTATCTGGTAATGAAATTGGAGACCGTTTCCGGTAGATCGTTCCATAACGTGTCATCGGAACAGCCGGTTACAACTGCTGCGACCGCAGGAATAAAAAGAAAGAGTATAAGGCGATAAAAGGTTTTCATATCAAGATTAGTGGCTTTACATTATCAATCATTTATTGTTTCAACAAAAAAATGCAGCAAATGGTTGCCGCATTTATTCATATTTACCTATATAATATTTTACTTATATAATATACACAGGCTTCCGCCTTATTGAATAGTATCGTGAAAGAACTCCGGCAAATGGCGATGATAATGTGCGAGCATGTTCCGGACATCTCTTTACGCATGCGCAGCACTTTATACATTTTGATCGGTCGGTTTCTGTCTCATTGCCTGATGTTATCGCCTGGACGGGACAAACGGTTACGCATTGTCCGCATTTACTGCATTTAGTGCTGTCGGTAACAGGAGAAAGTTTCACCGGATTTTTCTTCTGACTTTCCTGATATTGTACCACAAATTCCTTGAATGCCAGTAATGATTCTTCAGGAGTGGTTAGAACCGGGAAATCCGATGCATTTACTTCAGTAACGTTTCCGGCTGTGATTTTATCGGCTATCAAGCGTCCGAATTCACGCGCCGCAGAAATATCTTCGGCATCGGGCCTACCGGGAGCTATCGGCATTGCAGCTGTAGAGTAGGAGTGTTCACCGATGAAAGCGGCAGCGGCGATAGGAACGAATCCGTGATCAATAGCGAAGTTGATCATATCTGAAACCGCGTTTTCATAATTGCGGTTACCGTACACGGCAATCACGATAGCCGGAGTATTATTCCCGTTTATATTCTTCCAGCGTTCCTTGACAATGGCAGGCAGATGACCACCATATACTGGAGCTGAAAAAATCGCTACATCTTCTCTTGAAAGAGAAACTGCAGTGTGTTGTGCTGTAGTCGTATCGATCAGCATCTGTTGCGTATCCATTAAACTGGATATTTCATCGCATACAGCTTTTGATACTGATCCCGATGTTCCGGTAGGTGAAAAGATGATCTGTTTAATTGATTTAATATCCATAATCTTAATTACCGATTCCCGATATATATTTACGCCATAGTTTTCGGAGTTTGAAGAATGGTCGGTCCTCGTTATTCATTTCCACGAAAAGCCATCGTGAGTCATTGTAATCCACATCCCATTTACGCATATCGCTCAGGCGGAAAGTCGGTTTATAGTGGCGTATCTTGTATAAACGCTGACCGTCGGGTGAGTAAGTTTTCCATGCCATCACAATGCGGTGAATGCGGTCAAGTTCAGCCTCAAGAAGATTGGATATCAGTTTCATCTGATGAAGCGACTGAACTTTGCCAAGATTGAACCATTCACCTGTTACTGTTGCATTGACTGTTTCATCGAAGGTGTCAAGGTAGGCCGCGAAGTGGAAAATGTTGTTCAGACTCGCTTTATCGGAACTGACATACAGGGATTTGATTTCAGCATTCTTTATGCCGGTGATATGATTGAACCACTGACCCGCTTCTACCGTATTCACTGATGTGCGGAATTTTATGACGGTGCGGGCAGGAGTATCTATCAGAATGTTGTCGGGGGTGATATCTTCTTTTTCAGGATCAGGTATGTGAAGCCATATCTTATCTTCACATATTACAAGGAATCTGAGTCGTGAGAATCCTTCATGATCATTTGCATTGTTTGGATCATGTTCCATATAATAGGCCCACATTCCGTAATACCGTATTCCCATATATACAAGTGTAAGGCCATATACTGCTGTCGGCATCCATATATAGAAGAATCGGTCGGTAATGCTGAGATTCACATTGATATAGATATAGATATAGTATCCCCACTCTATAACTGTAAGGATTGACCACATTATCAGCATGAATTTCGTCTGATAATCACTTTCCTGTCGATAGATCTTTCCGAGGAAACCACGTTCTACAGTCTGTCCGGTACGTGCCTCACAGTCCTGACAGAATGCAATCTTTTCACCTCTCTTCAAAAACCACAAAGCGACAAGCATTCCCACCGGTGCCAATATCAGAATCGGGATATACGGCATATCCGTATTATAAGGCTGTCCGTGAAAATCTTCTAATACGTGTGTGAGGTTCAGAGTGTTCAATACCACCATCAGTGTGGCTGTCCAACAGAGTATTATTGTGTTTATGTATGGGATTTTATAACATACATGATGTTCGTCAAGTTTCCTGTTATATCGGATAAGTATCATGATGCCACCGGCCAATGCATATATTATAACCGGCATAAGTGTTTTTGATACATGCGGAGAGACCATCATCACTATGACAACGGCAGCTAAAGGAAATGACCAGTTGATCCAGATGTTCCTCAACGCTCTGGTCAGTCCTTGTCTCCGACGTTCGTAATCACTGTTCATAGATTATTCTTAAAGAAGTCCATCATTGCTCCATAAACGAGTGATCGCGAGTTGCATCCGTTTATAGAGTGATTCATGTTGGGGAATAGAAGCATACTGCACAGGCGGTTATTAGCCTGAAGCGATGAAACGTATTCAATAGTGTTGGCCGGATGTACGTTATCGTCGGCAGTTCCGGTTATTAGTAGCAGGCGTGTGTTCATCGAATCGGTGTGTTTAAGGGGCGCCGATTCATTGTAGCCGTCCTCGTTTATCTCGGGTGTGGACATATATCGTTCGGTATATATGGTGTCATAGAGGCGCCAGTCGGTTACCGGAGCTATCGCAACGGCAGCCTTGAATGGTGAACGTGTCGCTGACGCACACATTAGTGTCTCATATCCTCCGAAACTCCATCCGTTCATTCCTATGCGGTTACCGTCAACAAATGGAAGCTTTGCGATCTCGTGAGCTGCATTAACCTGATCGATTGTTTCATAATGACCGAGATTCTTATATACGCATGTCTCGAAACGTCTTTCGCGACCGCCGGTACCGCGTCCGTCAACGCACACAACGATGAACCCGTCTTTAGCAGCGAAATATTGCCAGTCGATTGACCAACGGTTGACCACTTGCTGAGAGCCTGGACCGCTGTACTGGAACATGATCACAGGGTATTTCTTGTCAGGATTAAAATCGGATGGCTTGATCATGTATGCGTTTAGGTCATAACCGTCGGATTTTAATGTCAGGAATTCTTTTTTAGGAATGTCGCGGTACTTTGCTGCAACTTTTGCGTTATCTTCAAGCTTTCTGATTTCCTTGTTTTTATCAGTTGATATTATTGAATATACTGGTGGTGTCTGGATGGAACTATACGACAATGTGTAATAGTTCATTGCAGGTGAGAAGGTGGCTGATGACGTACCTTCAGTCGGGGTTAGATGGATTATTTTACCGGTCTTGGCTTCTTGTTTGGAAACTACTCGGTTAAGGGGACCGGTTGCAGTTGACTGATAATAGATATTGCCGAATTTATCACTTCCGTAATAGGCTGTTACATTGAAGTCGCCTGATGTTAGAGTAGATTCAAGCACTCCGGAGTAGTTATAGCGGTACAGGTGTTCATATCCCGATCGTGTCGAACGTATTATGAAATGGTCATTCTTAAGTACCATTTCTTCATAGGTCTCGGGATTGATCCAAGTATCAGATTCTTCAACAAGAATCGATTTCACTACAGTAGATTTTGGATTGACTGAGTATACTTCAAGCCGGTTTTGTTCACGGTTGAGGGTCGACACTAATAAGTTGCTTCCTCCGGGGATATACTCTATACGAGGAATATACTCGATTTTTTTATCGTCGAATGTTATCTGTTTGGTCTTTCGTGTATCAATGTCATAGCTGTGGAGAGTCACAACTGAGTTAGCTTCGCCGGCAACAGGATACTTATACGAGAACTGACCCGGATAGAGGCTGTAACGGCTGTCAGGCTTGCAGTAGCTGTCGTAGATCGGTAGATTATAGATAGGTACTTTGCTCTCGTTGTATTTCAGGTAGCAGAGAGTGGTGCAGTCGGGTGACCATGAGATGGAACATTCGGTTTTGAATTCCTCCTGATAAACCCAGTCGGGAATACCATTAATGATTTCATTGAAGCGTCCGTCGTCGGTTACCGCAATCTCAGTGTTGAATACGAGTTTTTTCAGATAAATGTTATTGTCCGATACGAATGCGACCATCAGTCCGTTTGGTGATATTACGGGCGCTTCCTGACGCGGATGTTCGGTGGAGAGGGGGAGGAGAATATTACGCTTGATTTCATAAACGTAGTATTCCGCAGTGAATGAGTTACGATAGACCGCTTCGGAATTACGGTAGACAAGCAGCCGTGATCCGTCGGCACTCATTGTGAAACCTTCGATTGAACTGATTTTTGTTTCGCGTGTACGCGTACAATCGAAAATGGTTTCGATCTCGGTGCCAGCCGATGTATCGAAACGGGTTACACGTGTACCGTCGTCCGACAGTTGCAGATAACTGTTACCATCGGGCATATATACGAAACTTTTCGGAGTTTTAGTTCTATTTTGGGGATATACATAGGATTCGATAGCCGATACAGTTGGTGAGGTTTGAGCATAGATAGCCGGTACCGGTAGAAGTGTCAGCAATGAAAATGTGACAATATATTTTAATCTCATGATAAGTATATGATTTTGTAATGTTTTACCATAATGACATCTGGGCTTCATTTTCGGGTGGGGTCTTGCGTGAAGGTTCCTGATAACCGAAAGTCGAATTGCTGTCGGAGTTACCTGATTGACGTAATGTTGTTCCTTCGGGAGGAGTGGCAATCAGCCAGTCGGTATTGTCGAGCGACTCATCGATAGCCGAGATCTTTATCTCTTTCTTCTTTCGTTTCTGACGTGGTTTAGGAGTTGGAACCGGCCCCATTATATCTTCAGATTTCTCCTCAGCAGGATTGGAAATTTTTTCTGCTTCAAGTTTTTCGATACGTGCGCGGAGTTCAGCTTCGCTTTGAGCATGTAGGCGAAGGTTCTGTTCGATTGTCCTTTTCAACGAACTACATTCGTTTTTCAATATGCGTTCGCGTTCAAGCATCTTATCTTTAGTCTGTTGTAATTCAGCTATTTTTGCATCTTTACGCGCTTTAATATCTTCGAAACGTTCGATTCGTGATTGTATTTCTTCAGCAACGGCAAGATTCTGGTTCGCACTGTCAAGCTCCTCACGTGTAGATTGTAGCTCATCAGTAGCGAAGGTGAGTTTATTACGCAGTTCTATGAGTTCCGATTCCGCTACGGAGATACGGTCCAAATCAGTCTTTCTTGAAGCTTTAAGTTCATTTAAGGCCGCTGAAAGAGATGCAATTTCTTCTTCTTTCTCTTTCAGTTGCTGTTTCGCCTCGGCTGCGATTGCATTCAGGTCTTTGACCATAGCATCATCAAGTTCCTGCTTAGCCTTCAGTAGTTCGATGTCGTTGGCAAGAACTTTGTTTTCTTCTTTTAATCTTTCCGCTTCGTCAGAACTTTCATTGGATATTGGCGCTTTCCCAGCCATAGCGTCGGCAAGTTGCTGTTTTAGATGAGCGATTTCCTCCTTGAGTGCATCGTTGTCACCCTCCTGAATTGAGCTTACTCTGATTTTATTGATCAGGCTTTTGTTTTCCAGTTCAAATTGTTCATGTTCGGCTTCGAGTCGGGTAACCTGACTCTCGAGATCGTGAATCCTTTCAGTAAGCGCTCTTTTCTGTCGTTCGGCACTTAGTTGCCTGTTTTTAGACTCACTTTGATTCTCTTCGGCTTTATGCGCTTTCTCTTTATGTGAGTCAATTTCGGAAAGTAATCGGTTTCGCTCGGTTTGCCACCGGAGTTCCGATTCTCTGTTGGCTTCCTCAGCAAGTCGCAGGATGTATTCTTTTATAGATTCGTCGAGTGAATCGAAAAGCAGTTTTCTCTGGGCCGCCGGATCAACCGATTTAGCAAGAAATTCCGGCAGAGCCGAGTTGAATATTTCAACGACATGTTCAAAAATCAAGTCGCCGGGAATCTCTTTTGACACAGGTATCGTCGGCACATAGGGTGTCGGTTCTTGTATGGCCCCAGGCTCATTACATGATACTGATTGTGTGAGCTGGTTTCTTGGTTGTACGGTGGCATCGATGCCGATTTCTTCGTAATCGTCACCGAATCCGAACATTCGTTTTATTGATTGGAAAAATGCCATATTGGTATATTGTATGCAGCTGTTATTTTTGATTATCCGGTTTTAATACAACTCCAACCCCTTTTCTACCGTTGATTCCGATGACTAAAGGTGTGTCGAACTGGATTATTCTTACCGATTCGCTTTCGTAGATAGCCGGAAGTGAATCGAGATATCCGATGTTGTAGATTCCGTCGCCGATCATTGGATTGATTGTGAAGTATCCAACTCCGAACGATGTAAGATTCTGGAAGAAATGTGTTCCCTGGCTCGGCTCGATTCGGTAATTGGAGAGCGATGCCTCACAGATAAGGCGGGCGTTGCATATATCGGGCCATTTCACAGGAATACCGAGAGCGTTGTCGCTTGATCCCCATCGTCCGGGACCGATAAGGATATACAGTTCTCCTTTTTCGGCATATTCACGGTTTATTCTGCTGAGTTCTTCAGCGATAGCGGGGTTATTGAGTGAGTTGAAATTTTCAGGACGGACGTATATTATTGTTTTTACGCCATCAACATTACCGTGTCCGAGGGCAGTATTGCTTTTCAGGATAAGTTTGTCATCGGGGATTTCGAGTATGGTGTCGTCGACATACGCTTTAGGATCGATGATCGGACGTATCTGCAACCAATATATGTTGCCTTTCATTTTGCCATCGGGGGTAATATTACCGGCAAATTCGATCTCAACAGGACGTTGCATCGCATTTTCACCTTCTTTAAGCATGAAACGTATTGCAGGTGCCAGCGGGAATACGTTATGTTGCAGGATATTGGCAAAAGTTACGAGTTTGCGTCCGTTACCCTGATCGGTATCTCTTATCCACTGGTCGTTGAAATCATAGGTTGAGACCATATATTTCAGATAACCTGCACGTGCGTAGTCCTGAACTGGACATTTGACGATGTTGAACCCGTCGTTGGCAACGAATCCGTCGCTGATCTCTTCCATGTCGAGTGCATAGAATTCGCGCTGAGTGTCGCGGAGGGCGAGATCGAGGGTTGATGTCTGTAAAACCTTATCGGGATGGTTTGGAGAGAATCGGAGACTCTGACCGCCGTCTACGATATATTTCCCAAGTCCTACGGCGATCTGGGCCACTCCGTCACTTGGCGTTTCATCGTTTATCGGGTAATAGTTGAGCGAACGTCCTACTCCTGAGAACGATGGAAAGTATCTGTTTTCAACCCGACGGCCAACTACTTCCTGAATAATGACGGCCATTTTTTCCTGGTCGATAACATTGCTGGTGGCAGTCATATAGGCTTTTGAATCAGCGAAGAATACCGAAGCATAGACGCTCTTTATTGCATCGCTCAACATTCGCAGCATGGCACTCTTATCAGATACATTCGGGATCATGTAGGTCGAATAGATACCGGCAAAAGGCTGATAATGGGAATCTTCGAGCAAACTTGAACTTCTGATGGCAAGCGGGGTGCTGACAACCTCAAAAAGAGCCATGAAGTCATCGGTGAGCCTTTCCGGGAGTCGGGCCTGAAGGAATCTGCTGAGTATCTCGTCGTCAGGTATATTACTTAGTGCTACAGGATACAGATCGTTGACCGCCATAAATTCATCGAATATGTCGGTACATAGAACGACGGTCCTCGGTATCGAGATAGTGACTCCCTCGAAATTATCACATATCGGATGCTTCTTGATTATGGAGTCAATAAAAGCCAGGCCACGTCCTTTTCCGCCGAGCGATCCCTGACCGATACGCGCGAAATTGGAGTAATAGTCGAAACGGTCTTTCTGAAACACTGCCACTACTCCGCGGTTTTTCATTCTGCGGTATTTGACAATGAGGTCAAAGAGTAACTGGCGTACTTTGGGCGCTTCTTCGATTGAACGGAATCGGTGATGTTTGATTATATCGGCGATAGAGAACAGTGCGCGTGAATAAAGCCACCGGGAAATATCGTTTCTTGAAGCATGGTAAAACAGAGACTCGGCGGGAATGTCAAAGATGTTTTTTTGCATCTCCTTGAGGTTCCTGATACGCATGATCTCATTACCGCTATCGGGATCGAGCATGACAAAATCGCCAAACCCGAAGTTTTGCATTATAGCCTCGCCAAGATCTACCGAGAGTTTCTTTGAACTCTTGTCAATAAAGATTCCGTTGAAACGCGACATGTACTGACGGTTATCGGTTTCAGTAGATTCGATTATTATCGGGAGGAACGGATCTTTTTTACGGAGATATTCCGCGAGACGGATACCGGCCAGACTATCTTTTTCGCCGTTTCTCATGAAAGATACGTCGCTGATGACTCCGAGCATGTTTTCTCCATATTTTTCGTAGAGTGCCACGGCTTCCTCGTAGTCGCGGGCGAGCATTACTTTTGGACGACCGCGCATGCGCAGCATCTGTTCATGCTCGTTAAGCGCTTCAGTTGAGAAGATAAGCGACTGTTTTAGAAGGAACTTGTAAATGTTGGGAAGAACCGATGAATAGAATCTCACCGAATCCTCGACAAGGAGAATCATCTGCACGCCTACTTCGTTGATATCCTTTTCGGCATTCATCTTATCCTCAAGCAACTTGATTATAGCAAGCAACAGATCAACGTTTCCGAGCCAAGAAAACACATAATCGACTCCTGAAAAATCTTCCGATGCCAGGCGACGCGATACTTCTTTGGAGAACGGTGTGAGTACGATGATAGGTATCGAAGGATAGCTTTTCTTTATATCCTTTGCCACAGTGAATGTCTCGGAAATATCACTTCCGGGCATTGCGATTATGATGTCGAAACGCTTTGTGGCAAGCATTTCAAACGCCTGATTTATATTGGAGATCCGGGTTACGCGCGGTGGAGAACTAAGATTGAGTGAAACATATTCGAAATAGAGTTGTTCCTCAACTCGGCCGTCCTCCTCCATCATAAACGCATCGTAAGGCGAGGCAATAAACAGCACGTTGAAAATGCGCTGTTGCATAAGATCTTGGAAAACAGTTTCTTTAAGGTAGAGCTGACTCAAGCTGTCCTCGTTCATTGTCAATCGGTTTTGTGGTTGTTATATGACTCTATTTATAACATCCATCAAAGTTACGAAATTAATATTAAACTGACGGTTTTTGTATAGGATTTTTGACGTAAAACATTGTGATTGATTAATAAACCTGGAATGACGCGATTTACCAGCGTCCCGAAGCACCTCCGCCTCCGGTCATACCTCCACCGAAACTCCCGCCGCCGAAGCCTCCGCCGAATCCACGGCCGCTTCTGCCACCGGCTACTATCGGGGTCGCAAGTTTAGCGATAGAATATCTGCGACGCGTTATGTTACCGCAATGACGGCAAGTTGATATTTCCTCTCCTTCTCCTGAGCGGAAACGGGTAGGATGGTGGATTATACGTCGTGACGTTACCGAACAAGCTTTCGCTCCACAACGCTGACAGCGAGAGTATTGCCCGTTTTTACCAGGATAGGATTCAACGGTAATTTCACCATCGGTAGGACATCGCCACACATCATAGTCCATTGAGCCGATATTCTGTTCGGTCTGTTGTACCGGTGTCAGAAACGTAAATGCCTGCTGACGTGATACCCGGCGCATAGGTTGTTGGCATTTCGGGCATATAGGTGGTGTGTTACGCGATTTGTTTTTAAGGTGACGTGCGATAAGATAGGCAATTACAGGTATTCCGAAACCACCGAATGTAAGTACAAGTGCGGCGGTTGTGAGATTCTTGAATGCTGCATATTGTTTTTCTTTAGGCTGATTGCGCGTCGTGCGTACCGTTATCGCTGTGGCAATCAGCATAAGCACTAATATTGCTGTTCCCCACATTGCGAGCGAGGCGATAAAATCGTCCATTGATTGAACGGTCTTTCGTTGTGAGTCGTTGGGAATATCCGATAGCAGTTCTTTGGAATTCTTCGGATCGGTCAGTACATCGTGGATGCGTTTTAGTCCGCCTATAACACCTGCATCATAGTCTCCTTTACGGAACGACGGGATCATACGGCCTCGGATTATTCGCCCGGCAACAATGTCGGGGAGCGCTCCCTCGGCTCCGTACCCGGTTCTGATAACGATATCATGGGTGTCGTTTACAACAAGCAGAAGAACTCCATTGTCTTTATCCTTTTTACCGATTCCCCACTTCGTAAACAGTTCTGTAGCGAAGTCATCGGCATTCCGGCCGTCGATAGAGTTCACAACCACTGCCACCACTTCGGCCGATGTTTTATTCCAGATGTCGGCCATAACCGAATCGGCGAGAGCCTGCGTCGTAGGTGAAATAATGTTGTCGGGGTTGGAGAGAAAACGTGTGCGGTCAGCTATATGCACATTAGGTATTTCATCGACTGAATATGCATTTGCTATGATGAAACATAAAAGTGTACAGATTATAGAGAGAATCTTCTTCATTTGTGTTGTCGGGTGATTATACAGCCGGAAGACTGAGGCCATTGAGTTTACGGTATAAATCAAGGGCATAAACATCGGTCATGCCTGAAACATGGTCTAAAACTGCTTGTATCTTACCGAAAATACCCGGATAGTCCACTTCATACTGCTCAGGGAATTTTGACAGTAACAGGCGCGAATAATTGAGTTCAGGATTAGACACTGCGTGAATAAACTTTTCGAGGAGGAAAGTAATAATCCGGTTACCTGCCAATTCGATGTCGACAACATCGGGTGCGCAGTATATCTTTTTCCATGACAGTGAGTTACATTCGGCGTATGCACTTCTCTCAGGATCGGGAATATGGTCGAGAAGGGAGTTGCTGAACTCACCGCGCATTATCTTTTCTTCGTTGTCGATGAATGTTTCGGCTGCTTTATTTACTAATGTTCCTATCACGCATGACCTTAGGTACGCGATTTTTTCATTGGGATCTCCTACGTTATCCATCACTGAAATGATGCGGTACTTGCGTGCGGAAGTGAAATAGTTGAGGAACAGTTCTATCGCCACATCGGTCGGTATGATTTTGAGTTTGTGGGCGTCCTCTATGTCCATTATCTCATAGCATATATCATCAGCAGCTTCTACAATGTAAACGAGCGGATGACGCGCATAGCAAACTTTATTCTCGGAATTCGGTATGGGCAGCATCCCCAGTTTATCGGCAATCTTGGTGAAATCGCCGACCTCGGTAGTGAAGAATCCGAACTTGTTTTTGGTGGCGAGCGCCGATTCGTAGGGGTATTTGACTATGGATGCGAGGGTAGAGTAGGTCATGGCGAACCCGCCGCGCCGACGTCCCCGGAACTGGTGGGTGAGTACGCGGAATGCATTTGCGTTCCCTTCGAACCTCGTTAGATCGGTCCATTGATCAGGGGTGAGCCGGTCTTTAAGGTGACGTCCTTCCCCTTCAGAGAAGAACGTTGCTATGGCTTTCTCTCCCGAGTGTCCGAAAGGTGGATTACCGAGATCATGTGCAAGACATGCGGCTGCTACGATATCGCCTATGTCGGATAGTTTCCGCCTTGTTTCCTGATCGGTGTATCGCTGTGACAGAACGTGTGCAACCTCATTGGCAATCGACCGTCCGCAACACGACACTTCCAGACTGTGGGTTAGTCGGTTGTGAACGAATATGCTTCCGGGAAGAGGGAAAACCTGAGTTTTGTTTTGTAGGCGTCTGAACGGTGAAGAAAATACCAGGCGATCGTAGTCGCGCTGGAAATCACTGCGCATACCCGGTTTCCCGTCGGTGTAGTCTTCAAGGCCAAGCCGAAGGTCGTTTATGAGGTATTTCCAATCCATTCTGTCGGTATTATTCATCGGTCAGTGGGTCTTCATCATATTTCTGGAAAAGAAAGTCGTTGTAAGGGAAGCGGGTCAGATGAATCTCTTTCGCTTTCTCATAGAGTTTCTGTTTAAGCTCGTCAATGTTGATCCCTTTTTTAGCCGAAATAAATACGCATGAATCGCCAAGACGGCTCATCCATGATGATTTGAGTTCTTCAAGCGATATATTTTCACGTGTTTTCGGGGTGAGGTCATCATCGGCTTTTGGCGTATAGGTAAATGCGTCGATCTTATTGAATACCATTATCACCGGTTTATCGGCAGCGCCGAGTTCTTTAAGTGTACGGTTTACAACTTCAATCTGTTCCTCGAATTGCGGATGACTGATATCGACCACGTGGAGCAGAAGATCGGCATCGCGAACTTCGTCGAGGGTGGATTTAAATGATTCAACGAGGTTAGTCGGAAGCTTACGGATGAAGCCGACAGTATCGGTGAGCAAGAACGGAAGATTGTCGATAATAACCTTTCTCACAGTAGTATCGAGCGTTGCGAAAAGTTTGTTTTCAGCAAAAACATCACTCTTGCTGAGCAGGTTCATTATTGTCGATTTACCAACATTGGTATAACCCACGAGTGCAACACGCGTAAGTTTGCCACGGTTCTTGCGTTGGATCGATTTCTGTCGGTCTATGCCTCGCAGTTCTTCTTTCAGACGCGCTATCTTATCAAGGATGATACGGCGGTCGGTTTCAATCTGTGTTTCACCTGGTCCGCGCATACCGATACCGCCTCGCTGACGCTCGAGGTGAGTCCACATTCGGGTAAGTCGAGGCAAAAGATACTGATATTGAGCGAGTTCTACCTGCGCTTTAGCATTTGCTGTCTGCGCTCGTTTTGCGAATATGTCGAGAATCAGGCTGGTCCTGTCGAGAATTTTCACTTTCAGTTCCCGCTCTATGTTGCTAACCTGCTTGGTGGTGAGATCGTCATCGAATATCACCATAGAGATGTCGTTTTCCTCCACGAATAAACGGATCTCATCGAGTTTCCCTTTCCCGACAAACGTTCGCGGGTTGGGAGTATCGACTCTTTGAAGAAATTTTCTGACTGTAACCGCACCGGCAGTATCGGCAAGGAAAGCGAGTTCATCGAGATACTCGTTGGCTTTTGTCTCTGACTGCTGCGGAGTTATCAGGCCTACGAGAACCGTACGTTCTGATTCTCCTGTGCTTATATTAATGTCTTCTTTCATCGTTTAGATAGTTTTTGCAAAAATAGGTATAAATTGCGATAGATGCAATGTTTTGGACTGCTGTAAGATGTCCTGTATCGATATAAAAACAAATCGGGACACGCTTTTGACGTATCCCGATCGTTTTTTTGTTTAAGAAGATTATTTCTTGATACCTCCTTTGACACCGCCCCCCATTGAGAATATATTCTGATCGTAGGATACAGTTTTAAGCGATTGCTCGCGTTTACGTTTGATAGCAAGCGTTACGAGGCGTTCCATCAGTTTATCAAACGAGAGTCCGGTAGCTTCCCACAGGTAGAACGACAATGATCCGGGAATGGTGTTGATCTCATTTACATATATGTCGCGTGTTTTGCCATCGACAATCACGTCGACACGGCTCACACCGTGGCATGATAGTACGCGGAATGTTTCGCCGGCAAGGAATTTGATTCGGTCGGTTTCGCTGGCGGGAAGTTCGGCAGGGATTCTTTTCTGTGATGCCTGCATTCCTTTGGTACCTTTGGTTCCGCCCATATATTTATCCTCATAACTGAGGAAATCACCTGTTTTGATAGGCTCTTCGAGTACCGATGTCTGATATTCGTCACAGTCGCCGAGTACCGAACAATTGATTTCCTGAAGGTTCTCGACCATATCCTCTACAATGATTCGGGTTGAATATTTCTCGGCTGTGTCAACGCATTTTTTCAGTTCCTCGCGATTGGATGCTCGTCCGATTCCAACGCTTGAACCGAGGTTCGCAGGTTTAACAATTACCGGATACCCGATTTTGTTTTCAATTCGGTTTATGAGTTCTTCACGTTGTGAGAACCACTGTTTGTCGGTGAACCATACATAATCTACAACAGGGATATCATTGGCCTGAAGAATCATTTTCATCGTGATCTTGTCCATCCCGTTTGCCGACGAAAGAGTGTTGCATCCAGCATAAGGGATACCGATAGTTTCAAGGACACCTTCGAATATTCCATCCTCGCCGTTGGAACCGTGGAGAACAGGAATAACAACGTCGAGCTTTGTAGCGATGTCGGAACCGAACATCGGCTTTTTGGTTTTATAAAGATTGTAGTCATTGAAAACCGGACGCATATATACTTCCTGACATTTCTGGAGTAGGGCATTCATGTCGCGGTAGTTAGCCACGTCGAGCAACGCGTCGCCTGTATACCACTTGCCTTGTTTTGATATATATATAGGTGTCACATCGAATCGATCACGATTGATGGCGTGCATGGCCTGTGAGGCCGAGATTACTGATATTTCATGTTCGGTGGAGCGTCCGCCGAAAAATACTCCTATGTTGGTTTTCATTGTTGAAGTTGTTAGGTCTTATTTAAACGTATCAGGTAAATCATTCTCATATAGAACGATATCACCTTTGGTTGCTATTTTAGAAAGTTCTTTCTGTGCGTCGCCGAATGTGTCGACAATGATGAGTTTTTCATCGGGGAAACCTGTCGACCGGATCCCTTCAACAATAGCATCGCGGTTATAGCTGCCCACTATTATTGCTATGTCGACCGAACGGCCTATGTTACATCCGAAATCACGGTTAAGTTGCTGCTGTTTTTCTCCAAGTTCGATCATTCCGGGAGTGATTACGATCCGTTTTCCGCCTTTCATGCGTCCAAGCACGTCGATTGCCATCCGCGAACCATCAGGATTGGAATTGAAAGCATCATCGATTATGGTTATTCCGCCCGGTGTATGCTTAAGATTGAGACGGTGTTCCACCTGTTCGATTTTTTCAACGGCATACCTGATCTTGTCGGTAGGTACGTTTAAATGAAGTGCCACGATTACAGCAGCTGTAAGATTAGAAATGTTACATTCACCGATGAGCGATGTCGTAAGATCGAGTTTCTGTCCATCAGGCCCAACGATGGTGAACGATGTACCGTTTTGTCCGTATGAAATATTCTCTACAGTGAAATCCGATCCGGGTGTATCGTTGACGGTGTATCGTAAGGATTTCGTGTTTGATACGGGCCGGTTGGCAATGTATGGGAAGTCATTGTTGAGTACGGCGAGACCGTCTGATGGAAGGGCGTCGGCGAGTTCAAATTTAGTGCGCTGTACATTCTCGATTGATTTGAACGATTCGAGATGCTGTTCACCGACGGCTGTGATTATTCCTATTGTCGGATGTACAAGATCACATATCTCTTTGATGTCACCGGGCTGCTTGGCTCCCATTTCAACGATAAAGACTTCGTTATAGGGTTTAAGGTATTCGCGGATTGTTCTTACTACTCCGAGAGTGGTGTTGAAACTTCCGGGAGTCATAAGCGTATCATATTGTTCCGACAATATGCGTTGAAGATAATGTTTTGTACTTGTTTTCCCATAACTGCCCGTGATTCCGATGATTTTAAGCTCGGGCATCGCTTTAAGGATATCAGCGGCTTCATTGTAATATTTTCGTGTGATTCTCGCTTCCACAGGTTTGAGAATCATATTTGCGGCAAGCAAAATGAACTGTGAAAGGAACATTATCGCCATTGCAGCGACGCATCCTGCGCGTAATCCGCCAACGATCGTCACTGCGGTTGTGAGGATAATGGAGATTGATAGTGCGACAGCGATGATGCGGCGTGCGCGTGGAGTGAATACAAGCGGTTTCTTATAACGGCGGTTCAGTAAAATAATAAAGTTCCATAGAAGTATTATTCCCGATACGGCTGCCGATATGATGAATGGTATCGAAGTGACTGCAAGGAAAAATGTCGCAAACAGATAGCAGCACCTTGCCACAGTTGTGGATTCTCCCGATTTTTCAGCCCAACGGGCGTAGCGGTCGGGACGGTATGAGTTCTGCTGGAACATCATTAGATCGCGTTTCAGCGCCATGAACAGACCGGGAATCCAGAAGATGATTACGGTAAGAAATGCTATGATGATAGTGATTGTGTGTGACAGCATTGGCAATTATGATTTTAAGAAATTGTAAAGAACGGCTGCGAACTGTCGTGGGTTGTCGAGAAAACTGTAATGTCCGCATCCGGGAAAACTAACGAGTCCGGCATCCGGTATTAGTCGTTCCATCTTTTTTGCATCGGCCAGGGGGGTCGCGGTATCATTCTCTCCCCATATAAGTAGGGTAGGAGCTTTTATTGATGAAAGATATGGCGTAAGATCTTCGTTGACTGTTCGGCTCAGTATCTGTCGCATACGTTCCGATGCATTATTGTAGTCACTTGATCCGCTTTTCCCTCTTAGACGGTCAATCATTGGCCGGGCTTTCTCTTTGCCGAAGATAAGATTCAGAATCCATTTCCCGGCTTTGAATGTATAAACCTTACGGTAATAGTTGAACGATCGCCGTGGTTTTATACCGGCAGCGTCAACAAGAATAACTTTGGAGGTTCTGTTTCGTGAACTGAAAAGGATGGATATGCGTCCTCCGAACGAGTGACCGATCAGAATCGGACTCTCTATCGACTCCTGTTTACAGAGTTCTTCGATAGCTGCGGTATATTCTTCCACACCCCATACCGACGGTGGTTCCGACGATTTGCCGAATCCCGGGAGGTCTATGTTGTAGACTGTATTGGTCTGCGCTGCGGTTCCGGCAATGGATGCGACGGTCGATGTGTTGCATCCCCAACCGTGCATAAGAATTACGGGTGCGCCTGTTCCAGTCACTTCGTAATGGAGTTTTACTCCGTTGATATGCAAATCTTTTTCCATTTGTAGGGATGATGAGGAATAGAGTACAAAGGTATAAAAAAATATCGTTTTTTAAGTATCTTTGTGGCATTGAAATAAAGAATAAAATAATCCGTTATTACCAACTGAATACCATCATGCGATTACCGATAATGAAGGAAATATAATTGAGACCAACTTCCACTTGGAAAATAATGTATCGGCTGTGGAACAACTCTTAAATGATTGAACAAATTCGTTGTTCTAAAAAAAAAAGACCGGGAGATTGCGCATTTTCTACGCAATCTCCCGGAGTTTTTTATCGGCAGGCAGTTTACCCGCCGAAGTTGTCGTAGTGGATGCTTTCGGGTTCGACTCCGAGACCATCGAGCATTTTGTTGACTGCGGCACTCATCGGGCCGGGGCCACACATATAATATTCAATATCTTCAGGCGCTTCATGATCTTTGAGATAAGTGTCGTAGATAACCTGATGAACAAATCCCGGTGTATATTTGACTCCTGCTGCATCAGCTGCCGGATCGGGACGGTCAAGTGCGAGGTGGAAATGGAAATTTGGGAATTCCTTTTCAAGCTGAAGGAAGTCGTCGAGATAGAAGACTTCGTTGAGCGCACGCGCTCCATAGAAATAGTTCATAACGCGGTCGGTTGTCTTGAGCGTCTTTGTCATGTGCATGATCTGGGCGCGTAGCGGTGCCATACCGGCGCCACCGCCTATCCACATCATCTCGGCTTTTGAGTCGA
>CAZHHF010000003.1:0-32986 GCA_964531905.1 uncultured Bacteroides sp. | reverse complement strand
ATGTACGCGACATGTTTCCCCAGCGTTTGAGTTTTCTTGCTTTGCGGTATTCAAAAGCTCTTCCCATATTGTGGTTTTAGTTATATTTTATTGATAATTATGTTTGTTCTTGAGTTGTTATCGTAATTCGGCCGACAGGCGTTTCTTGAGGTTCTCGATGATTTTGTTCATCGTTGCATCGATCTGCTTGTCGTTCATCGTTTTTTCGTCATCCTGAAGTACAATGGATATCGCATAGGATTTTTTGCCTTCGGGAAGTTTATCGCCTTCGTAGACATCGAAGAGCCGTACTTCCTTGAGCAGGCGACGTTCGCTTTCGCGGACTACGTTTTCAACCTGTTCCATCGTGATATTTTTGTCGATGAGCAGGGCGAGGTCGCGGTTCACCGGCTGTGTCTTGGGTAGCGGGGTGAATGAGACTTTCTTCTTGAGCGAAAGTTTTACGAGTTCGTTCCAGTCCATTTCGGCAAAGAGTACCTGTTGCTTGATGTCGGCTTTCTTGAGAATCGCTTTGGAAAGGATTCCCATTGTTCCAAGCTGTTTTCCCGAGCGGGTAGCAATGCTGAGCGCTGCAGCGAAGATGCCGTTGTTGCAGGTGGTGTATCGGATTTCGTTGGGGCTAAGTCCCAGGCGGTTGAAAATATTACCGACAATCGCTTTGAGGTCGTAGAACGAAACCGGTTCGCTCTTGCTGTTCCATGAGGCGGCACGCATGTTGCCTGTCATCCAGAGGGCGATGTGCGATTTTTCGCTATATGGTGCGAGTGGTGCTTCGGCGATCGACTGTTTTTCGGGGTCATAGAAGTAAACGTTGCCGAATTCGTACATCATCAGATCGGATTCACGTCGGTTGATGTTATGGGCAAGTGATTCGAGACCGCCGAAAAGGAGTGTCTGACGGAGTACGTTCAGGTCGCTGCTCAGCGGGTTGAGGAGACGTACGCATTTCTCGGCAGGATATTCGGCCAGTTCGGTGTAGTAAGCTTCGGCTGTCAGCGAGTTGTTGAGGATTTCGTTGAAGCCTTGCGCCGTGAGCTGTTCGGATATCAGACGACGGAGGTCATCGGCACTGTCGGTAAAGCTCTTGAATGAGAGCGATGAGTTAAGGCTGGGGGAGATCTGGATATTGTTGTATCCGTAGATGCGGAGAACGTCCTCGACAACGTCGCACGGGCGTGTAACGTCGACTCGGTAGGTCGGTACGGCAACTTCAACCGAGTTGTCGTGGTGACTTAAAATCTCCATTTCGAGTGATTTCATTATGCGATCGACGGTGTCGTTGGGGATATCGGCTCCGATGAGATCGCGGAGGTATCCATAGTCGAGGTCCACTTTGACCGGTTCGACTACTGTGGGGTATATGTCGACAGGCTCTCCGCAGATTTCTCCTCCGGCAAGTTCCTTGACGAGGAGAGCGGCAAGCTTGAGAACGTACATCGTGTTGTTAGGGTCGACTCCGCGTTCGAACCGGAACGAAGCGTCGGTATTGAGTCCGTGGCGTCGTGCGGTTTTTCTAACCCATGTGGGGTGGAAGCATGCGCTTTCAAGGAATACCGATGTGGTTTCTTCGGTTACTCCTGAATCGAGACCGCCGAATACGCCGGCAATACACATCGGCTCTTCGGCATTGCAGATCATCAGGTCGCGACCGTCGAGAGTGCGTTCCACTCCGTCGAGTGTGATGAATTTCGTTCCTTGTTCGCAAGTCTTCACAATCACTTTGTCGCCTTTGATGTGGTTCAGGTCGAAGCAGTGGAGCGGTTGCGCGAATGCGTGAAGGAGATAGTTAGTGATATCGACTATGTTGTTGATCGGACGGAGTCCGATGGTGTTGAGGCGATTGCGGAGCCATTCGGGACTCTCTTTGACTTTGACTCCACGGATGGTGAGACCGCTGTAACGGATGCAGGCTTCGGGGTTTTGAAGTTCAACTGCAATGGCATTACCGTCAGTGTCGGGATGGAAACTGTCGACTGAGTCGCGGTGGAGTCGGGCAGGTATGGTGTGGCTGTCCATCCATGCGGCGAGGTCGCGTGCCACTCCGTAGTGTGATGCGGCATCGATTCGGTTCGGTGTAATGTCAACTTCAAGAACGTAATCGGAGGTGAGGTTGAAGTATTCGGCGGCCGGTGTTCCCGGTTTGATGTCTTCTTCGATTACGATGATTCCGTCGTGGCTGTCGCCTACTCCGATCTCATCTTCGGCGCAGATCATTCCGAACGATTCAACTCCTCTGATTTTTGATTTCTTGATCTTGAATTCTTTATCACCGTCGTAGAGCGTGGTTCCTACAGTGGCAACGACAACTGTCTGACCTGCCGCAACATTCGGGGCGCCGCAAACGATTGTTGTCGGCTGACCGTCGCCGAGATCAACAGTTGTTATGTGGAGGTGGTCACTGTCGGGGTGTTCGTCACATGTGAGAACTTTGCCGATGACAATGCCACGGAGACCTCCTCTGATGGATTCAACCTCTTCAAAACCTCCGGTTTCCAAGCCGATAGAGGTGAGTGCATCGGATAGTTGCTGGGGTGTGAGGTCAAAGTCAATATATTGCTTTAGCCAGTTGTAGGAAATGTTCATTTTGTTGATTTATAGACGATTATTATCTTCGCGGGATAGCTGTTATCCGGCTCGTCCGCGCAGTTTTATTTTATTTGCGCAAAAATACAAAGAAATAGGCAATTATCAAAGAAATTTTTCTTCGGGATGAACGGGTTGACAGGTGGGCGGGTTCTGAAACTTTTGTGCCGGTGAGTTGTTACTAATAGTAGCAACTATTTATATCAGCCAACCATGTTAAAAAATGAATTTTCATCAGAGTCCCGTAAGATGATCCTCAACTCGCTTCATGTGATTGTTCTGGTGCTGTCGGTGCTGTTGATAGCTTATATATCTTACGATACTTTTCAGAATATACCGTTTCTGAAGAACAGGCATTATATGGCTTTTCAGCTGTTTGTCTGCGTGGTTTTTATCCTTGATTTCTTTATTGAGCTGATTCTTGCGCCCGACAAGTGGTTCTATTTCAAACGGCGCTGGATATTCCTGTTTCTTTCCATTCCGTTTTTGAACATCATAAATCACTATGATATCCAGCTGAGTCCCGATGCAATCTATTTTGTCAGGTTCATACCGCTGGCACGTGGCGCTCTGGCTCTGGCTATCGTTCTCGGTTATATATCGCATAACCGCATGACTAGTCTTTTCACCTCGTATGTATCGATAATGGTTCTGATCACTTATTTCGCCGGGTTGATCTTCTTTGAACGAGAACATCCCGTTAACTCGATGGTCACGAGCTATTGGGATGCTTTCTGGTGGGGTTGTATGCAGGTTACAACTCTTGGATGCGATATTTATCCGGTTACCGTCGCCGGCAAAATTTTATGTGTGGTTCTGTCGCTGATGGGTATGATAATGTTCCCTTTGTTTACGGTTTATATGACTAATCTTATCGTGTCGCGCCGTAACAATGGAAAGAAACAGGTGACCACCACGCCGTCGCAGCAGCAGTAGGTTATTTGCGGTCGAAGAACGGGTTTTTGCTTGTGGCGGCCACGGCGATAGCGTAGACCTGGGATGCACCTGGCAGAATGTCGAGTTTTTTTGCCGCAATTCCTGCTGAGAACATAATGCGGGTGTCGACACGTCGGTCGGCAGCGACCGATACTGCGCTTCCGAGGGCGATTCCAACGTCGCAGCAGTTTATTGCACATGGCGCTTGTTTCGGTTTCTGTCCGCATGTGGCGAATCCGCAGTTTCCGCAGTTGAGTCCGAGAGGTACCTGCCTGATTCCGATTATCACGACGGCCTCGGCCTGCTTGATGTTGTCGGAGTCTCTCAGATATACCGGGCGGTTGGTGGCGCGGTAGAGTTCGAACATGGCGTTAGAGAGTGCGGCGATGTCCTCTTTGGTTATCACTGCGACTTCGATCTGATCGAGTCCTTTTCCTTTAGGTGCGGTGCGTGCGGCGGTCATCATGTCCATAGCGACTGCCACAACACGTTCGTGTCGGTTGGATCGTTCGTTTACTACCATTTTTATCTTGTTGTTTTCAGATTATCAGCATTGCATCGCCATAAGCTCCGAAACGGTATTCTTCTTTTACAGCTTCTTCGTAGGCTTTCATAACAAGATCGTATCCGCCGAATGCACATGTCATCATAAGCATAGTGGAATAGGGCATGTGGAAGTTGGTGACCAGTGCGTTGGCAACGGTGAATTCGTAGGGAGGGAAGATGAACTTGTTGGTCCATCCGGTGTAGGTCTTCATGTGTCCGCCCATAGAAACGGCGCTTGCTATTCCTCGGAGAACCGATGTGCCGACGGCACATACCTTGTGGTCGGCGTCCTTTGTGGCGTTTACCTCATCGACAAGCTCCTGTGAGATTTCGAGCTGTTCCGAATCCATGCGATGTTTGGTGAGGTCTTCCACGTCGATCTCACGATAATTTCCGAGTCCGCAGTGTTCGGTTAGGAATCCTTGTTTGATTCCTTTTATCTCCATTCTCTTGAGTAACTCACGGCTGAAGTGGAGTCCGGCGGCGGGGGCAACGACTGCGCCTTCATTTTTAGCGAAGATAGTCTGGTAGTTCTCGGCATCGTCGGGTTCGGCTTCACGGCGAACGTATTCAGGGAGCGGTGTCATTCCGAGCGCGAAAAGCGCTTCCTTGAATTCTTCGTGACTTCCGTCATAGAGGAAACGAAGTGTTCGTCCTCTTGATGTTGTGTTGTCGATGACTTCGGCAACCATTGACTCGTCGTCGCCAAAATAGAGTTTGTTTCCGATTCGTATCTTTCTTGCCGGTTCTACAAGTACATCCCACAGCTTGTTGTCGGCGTTGAGCTCGCGGAGGAGGAATACTTCGATTCTTGCTCCGGTTTTCTCTTTATTGCCGTAAAGACGGGCCGGGAAAACTTGTGTGTCATTGAAGACGAACATGTCGCCGTCGTCGAAATAGTTTAATATCTCTTTAAATATGTGGTGGGATATTTCGCCTGTTTTTCTGTCTACGACCATCATCCGGCACTCGTCGCGCTCGGGTAACGGATACTGTGCAATAAGGTTTTCGGGAAGGCGAAATTTAAACTGGGATAGTTTCATAGAGATATACTGTTATGTTTCGTTTTTTATTTTTCGATGTTTTCTTCGGTTTCGGGGAATGTGATTTCCACATCGCGCAGGAGTTCGGTTGCTTGTTCTATCGACAGGCAGTCACCGATACGCACGTCTCCTACTCTTGTGCGGCGGAGTGCGGTCAGGTGTCCGCCTGATCCTAATGCACGTCCGATATCGCGTGCGAGCGCCCTTATGTAAGTGCCTTTGCTGCACACGATTCTGAGCTGAAGCTCGGTAGGTGAATAACTCAGTAATTCAATCTCGTCGATGACAAGGAGTTTAGGTTTCAGCTCTACTTCTTCGCCGCGGCGAGCGCGTTTGTAGGCTCGTTGTCCGTCGATCTTGCATGCCGAGTAGGATGGCGGAACCTGCTGTATTTCTCCCACAAATGATTTCAATGCGTTTTCCACGAGTTCACGTGTGATATGATCTACAGGATAAGTGGCGTCGATCTCGGTTTCAAGGTCGAAAGAGGGTGTTGTAGCTCCGAGTGCGACGGTAGCTATATATTCTTTTATGCCGGTCTGCAATTCATCGATACGCTTGGTGGCCCGGCCTGTACAGAGAATCATGACTCCGGTGGCAAGCGGATCGAGTGTGCCTGCATGACCAACCTTGAATTTCTTTTTACCGAGTCGACGGATCAGGATTCCGCGTACCCGCTTTACCACGTCGAACGATGACCAGCCGAGCGGCTTGTCGATGTAGATAAGTTCACCTGTTATAAAATCCATATCAGGCGATGATGCAAATGAGTCCTACAATAAGGCAATATACCGCGAACCATACCATCTTGCCTTTCTTGACGAGTTCGAGCATCCAGTTACATGCAAGACAGCCAACAATGAATGCCGTGATGAAGCCAACGATCATAGGAACGACTCCAACCGATACCTGATCGCCGGCAATTTCGGCTGCCGGTGAGATTATTTTCTTGATGTCGAGCAATGCTTCGCCGAGGATAGGTATGATTACCATGAAGAATGAGAACTGGGCAACTTTCTCGCGTTTGTCGCCGATAATGATACCGGTGGCGATAGTGGTTCCGCTTCGGCTGAGTCCGGGAAGAACTGCGACAGCCTGTGCGCATCCGATGATGAATGCGTCTATCCAGTTGATATCGCGTGGTTGGTAGGGAAGAGCGCTCCCCTTGAGTCCGCGGTTACGCGCCATAATCAGTGGAGAGGTACGGAAGAAGTAGGCGAAAGCGAGCAGGCAAGCGGTGATGCACAGGCATATTCCCACGATAGTGAGATTGCCGTTGAAAAATTCCTCGATAGTTTCTTTGAAACAGAGTCCGACTATCGCTACGGGAATACATGATACAAGTATCTTGCACACGTAGTAGAAATTCTCATCGCGGCGGAAGGTGAAGAACGATGTGCATAGCGGAAGAAACTGACGCCAAAGCACTACGATGGTGCTTAAAACTGTTGCAACATGGAGCATGACGTCAAATTCGAGCGATTTCGCTCCGTCAAGGTCAACTCCAAGTAACTGGCGGCATATTTCGAGGTGGCCGCTGCTGCTGATGGGTAGATATTCGGCAAGTCCCTGAACAAGACCGAGTATAAGGGCTTCTAACCAACTCATAGATGTAAATTATTTCTGGTTTTTTGGACGATATATAATTCCGTAACCCATGAAAATAAATCCGAGAAACGCGATTGTCGGGCCGATGATGATTCTTCTTGTAGAGTAGATATCGGGATTGAATTTTTCGGGGGTCGATGCGCCTCCGAGCATCAGCAGGAATCCTATGATAATTACTGCCGCGGCGGCAGCCATGAGAATGAAGTTGATTTTTACGAGAGGGAATCTCACGTAGCTTTCCTTTTCAACCTCGTTGTTTTTTCCGGTCAGTGAGTCAGCCATATTAAAATTTAGTTTCTTAATTATTATCAGTCAAACATGTCGTCATAGTCGACTTTGAGGTATCTGTTGGCAGCGAAAAGTGCTGCTATCGCGCAGATAACCATACCAACCAGCGGCATCGCAACATATACCACGGCCGCTTCCGTGGTAGGGATTGCTGTTTCGGTCGCGCTGTCGATCGTTGATGCATAGAGTCGCAGGCCGGCAAGGATTACGGCCGCAACTATACCTGCGATAAGTCCGTTGATGACGTTGGATTTTATAAATGGGCGGCGTATGAATCCGGCTGTGGCACCTACGAGTTTCATGGTGTGGATTATGAATCGCCGTGAATATACGGTCAGTCGGATAGTGTTGTTTATAAGAACGAATGAGATGAGTAGCAGAGCGGCTGCGATAACAGCCATCACTATCATGGCAGTGTGCATGTTGCGGTTGATTTTCTCGATCATCTCGGCATGCATCGACACTTCCTCCACGATAGGGTTGCTGCGATAGACCGATGCGATTTCTTCAATCGTCTCGGGTGTGGCGTATTCTGCTTTCAGTTTGACTTCGATTTCGGCCGAGAACGGATTTACTCCAACCACCTCTATAATATTTTCTCCGGTGGCTTCTTCCCATTGACGCATTGCCTGCTCGGGCGTGAACAGGGTGACTGAGGATGCAAATCCCTTATTCTCTATTTCGTTTTTGAGTGAGGCTACTGTTTCCTCGTCGAGATCTTCTTTCAGCTCTATGTCGAAGCCGAGGTTCTCCTTGATGTCGCGTGTGATGTTGTCGGCGGCGATTCCCGTTATAGCCACGATCCCCAAAATGAGTAAAACGAGGGCCACGCTGATTGTGGAAGTCACTCGTGCGTTGACTATTGAGAAGTTTTTGAGTTTCTGCTTCATTAACTGTGAGCGGTTTGTGGTGAAGTTTAAATCGAACTGCAAAGTTAATATATTACCGACCTCCTTGTCAAGTATTTTCGCTTTTTTTAAGGTTGAATTGGTGAAAAAATAGTAAATTTGCACCACGGTTTATAAAGAACCGTTATTTATGAATTATATAGCATTAATGGCCGAAAGGCCGGCAGCCGTACAGAATTACGCATATAAAGAGAACTGGAAAAGCACTCAATAAGGTGCGGTTGCAGTCGGGTAAAGTTTTATTGTGATATTCCGGGAATTAAGGAATGTCGTCGTACCCGAACAGACTTTAAAATCCAATTATTACATTATTAAAATCATCTTACATGAACAATCAACGATTGCTCACAGGCCTCTTTGTTGCGGTTCTGTTGAGTGGCGGAGAATGGGCAGTAGGCCGCACACCTGTTATGGTAACTCTCGATGAGGTGTTCCAGAGTGCTGAGATTAACAGTGTGCAGCTGCGTGCGTCGTTTACCGCCGAAAAAGAGTCTAAAGAAGAGGTGCGTGTAGCCCGCAATGGACTTTTACCGGAGATTACATCTTCATTATCACTTAGTTATATCGGTGACGGATTTACTGTCAAACGAGATTTTTCTGATTATCAGAGGGCGCCTATACCCCATTTCGGCAGCGGATTATCAATCAGTATAAATCAGCCGTTATATACCGGCGGTGCAGTTACAGGAAATATCGGGATGGCTTCCCTTAAATCTACTGCCGCACGTTATGCGACTGATTTTCAGCGCGACAATATACGTTTTCGCCTTACGGGATTTTATCTTGATCTTTATAAATGCCGTAATCTGCATAAGGTGTTGGAAAATAACATCATGCAGGCAAAAAAAGTGCTTGAGGAGATGAAGGCACGCTATGATCAGGGAGTGGCGTTGCAGAACGATATAACCCGCTATGAGCTGCTGGTATCCGATCTTGAACTTCAGCTTGTCAGAATAGATAATACGGCCGACATCCTGAATCATAATCTGGTTACTACGGCCGGATTTCCCGAGGATATGGTGATAGAGCCTGACTCGGCGTTGCTGGCCCGGTCATTGGCTGTCGATGGCGAAGGATGGTGGCAGCATGAGGCTGTTGGAAATTCACCGGCATTGAGTCTTGCCCGTTCAAAAGTAGATATTTCACGCATGGCAGAGACACTTGTCCGTTCCGAACGGCTTCCTAAAATAGGTTTGCAGGCAGGTTGGACGATAGATGGTCCGATTCTTGTTGAGGTTCCGCCGATAAACCGCAATCTCAGTTACTGGTATGTAGGCGTGGGCGTAAGCTATAATATATCGTCTCTATATAAAAATAATAAATCTTTGTCCAAGAGCCGGATAGCTACTCTTCGTTCACAGGAAGAATATGATGCGGCATGCGAATCTCTGGAGATGGATGTAAGAAGCGACTATATACGTTATCTTGAAGCCTACGAGGAATTGAAGACCCGACAGAAGGGAGTTGAACTTGCCGACCGTAACTACAATGTCACCTCTACCCGGTATTCGGCGGGAATGGCCCTGATAACCGATATGCTCGATGCCGCCAATTCCAAACTTGAATCAGATCAGCAACTCGTAAACGCACGTATCAACATAATTTACTATTATTATAAACTTTTGTTCACTTCAGGAAAGATATGAAACACCGTACTAAAAAATTACTCTCTTATATAATTTCTTTTGTAGTAATAATTATAGCCGTAATATGGGTTGGAGGTAAGTTTATTCACATCGGTAATGTTGAATTTACCGATAATGCCCGGGTTGAACAGCAGATAGTGCCGGTCAACAGTCGTGTTCAAGGATATATAAAAGAGATCCGTTTCAAGGAATATCAACAGGTTAAGAAAGGAGATACGCTTGTAGTGATCGAGGATTCCGATATGCGTCTGCGGCTCGCTCAGGCGCGGGCCGATTATCAAAACGCGCTTGCCGGCCGAAGTGTGGCCGATCATACGGTAGGTGTGGCTTCGGCTAATGTAGCGGTTACCGATGCATCGGTTGCTGAATCGAAGATAGTGATGGAGAATGCTGCAGTTGACTATGAACGTTATCTTAAACTTCTTGAGAAAGATGCTGTGACACGTCAGCAGTTCGATGCCGTAAAAACCGATTATGAGGTTAAGAAAGCACGATATGAGATGCTTTCACGTCAGCGTGCGGCAACGAATTCGGTTGTGTCGGAAACACGTCAGCGTCTGGCTCAGAACGATGCCGGAATTGAACTTGCAAAAGCGCTCGTTGACATGGCTGAACTCAATCTGTCATACACGGTGATAACCGCTCCTTGCGACGGCTTTACTTCACGGAAGAAAATACAGGTGGGCCAGCTTGTACAGCCGGGACAGACTCTGCTCGATGTGGTGGATTCTGGTGAAATATGGATCATTGCCAATTATAAAGAGACGCAGATGGCTCATATTGAACCCGGCAGTGAAGTCCGGATCAAAGTCGATGCAATCCCCGATATAACCTTTTCGGGTAGAGTGACTGCTATCTCCACCGCTACCGGTTCGCGTCTGTCGGTTATGCCTCAGGATAACTCAGCCGGTAATTTCGTTAAGGTACGTCAGCGTATTCCTGTTCGGATTGAATTTACCGCCGATAACAGTGAGGATGCCATGCGCCGGTTGAGAGCGGGCATGAACGTGGAATGTGAGGTGCTGTACTGATATGGGAGACTGGCATTCACAAAGTGGACCGTTTGACATTCCCGATGTCCCCGATTACATTCCGCGCCGTCTGAAACCGTGGCTGTTTATCTTTTTTGTATTGATTATACAGTTTTCAGGCGGTCTTTATCTTGCGGCTGCATCCGATATGGTAGGTACTACCGCTCTGATGCAGGAAGATATTCTTATGGCCGGTTATGCGCAGCTCATAGGAATGTCGATAAATTTTGCAGTTATGTTCAGGCTTAAATTCAGGTTTAGTAATCGCGTGGGATTGCTGATCTGTGGCACTGTCCTTATCGTGACTACCTGGATATGTGCCTATTCCGAGTCGGTTCCGGTACTTGTCACCGCCTGTTTTATTGCCGGTTGGTTTAGAATGTGGGCAACTCTTGTCTGCAATTCTACGATACAGTTATGGCTGACGCCGACGCGTGATATGTCGGTATTTTTCTGCTATGTCTATCTTCTTGTTGACGGTGTCATACAGCTCAGCGGCGTCGCCACGGTCTATACGGCATTTTTCTCGCAGTGGGAATACATGCATTGGATCATGCTAGGATCCCTTGTTGTAATGATGCTGATGGTGTTATTACTTGTGAGGCCTGTCAAAGGACCGATGCAGATCCCTTTGCTCGGAATCGACTGGATCGGTGCGTTTCTTTGGAGCGTGGTTATGATCTGTTTCACCTTTATATGTGTCTACGGCAATTATTTTGATTGGTGGGACGCCGGGGAGATACGCGGTGCAACGCTTCTATGTATCGTATGCCTGCTCATCAATTTGTGGCGTGCAACATTTCTACATCACCCCTATATATCCTTTATTGCGTTGACCAACAGGAATGTTATAAGGGCTACGATGATTTATCTGATATTCTTTACATTGCTTGCGACCGAACATGTGTTTGAACACAGCTATGCCGAGGCGATATTGGGATTTGACGAAACCAACATGATAGATCTTAACTGGTATGTGCTGGTTGGTATAATCGCCGGTGTCGCGTTTACCTATTTTACTTTCGCGCTACGGAAATGGCGTTATAAAACCATGACTGTCATTGGCTTTGTAATGGCAACGTTCTATCTCGCTTATTTCTATTTCATAATTGATTATGGGGTTGAGAAAGAGATGCTGTTCATTCCTCTGTTTTGTCGCGGAGCCGCTTCGGTAATAATTTCGATTGTGTTTCTGACATCTATCGTTCAGGGAGGTATGCATTTCTTCGTATTCCCTCAGGCATTGACTATCAATGGTTTTACCGGTGCCGTTATGGGTGCGACTCTCGGCCCGGCGGTTGTTGGCGAGTTTTTCCGTCATGTAATGGCAAAAAACGCTGCAATGCTTGGCACCGGTCTGACCGATGTGGAAATGTCGGTTTCCAATGTGCCGTTCCCGCAACTCTACGGTATGGTTCAGACTCACGCGCTTGTCGTTTCTATGAAGGAAGTCTACGGATGGCTGCTTCTGGTGGCGGTTGTGGCGGTGACTGTTATTCTGGTAAGCTATGGTCCTGTGCGTCCGCAGGCATTGTTCCCGAAATGGAAAACAATACGGAGAGTCATGCAGCTGGAATTCCTCAGTAACAGAGGTTGACGTAAAAAACGCACCATAAAGAATTGAATGAAAAGTTTCTTTATGGTGCGTTTTTTTATCGTTATAAAGTTATCTTTGTAAGATCTGATTCGCGTGGTCTTTGGTCTTTATCTGCTTCGGACCGATCACCCGCGTTATCGTACCGTCAGGTGCAATGATGAAAGTGGTGCGGAATGTTCCCATATATTTACGACCATACATCGATTTCTCGCCATATACACCGAATTCCTCAACAAGTTTATGATCGGTATCGGCGATCAGTGGGAACGGGAGTGAGTTCTTCTCTATAAACTTGATATGTGATGCGGCAGGATCAACACTGGTGCCGATTACCTGATAGCCGTTGTCGAGTAATTCCTGATAGTTGTCGCGCAGATTGCAAGCCTGTGCCGTACAGCCCGATGTGAGATCCTTAGGATAGAAGTAGAGGGCGATCTCTTTTCCGGGGAAGTCGCTGCGGCGAACTTCATGTCCGTTTTGGTCAAGTCCGAGTAGATCGGGCGCTTTATCTCCGATAGTTAACATTTTGCTGGAAGATTAGATATTATGGTTATTAAATTCTCTTTGTCGGTGGTGAGTTGCTTTTTTAGTTGATCTATGGACCCGAATTTCTGCTCACCGCGCATTTTTTCTATGAACGTGAGAGCTATCTCATTATCGTAGAGATCACGGTCGATCGATGCAATGTGGGCTTCGATAGAAACGGTTCCTCCGTCGCTGACAGTGGGACGAGTCCCGATATTTACCATTGCCGGATAACTTTCTCCGTCGGGTAGTGTTGCAATGCATGCATATACTCCGTTGCAAGGTATAAGTTTATCAGCGCATCCGGTTACGATATTGGCAGTCGGGAACCCGATAGTCCGGCCGAGCTGTTCACCCTTTACGACTTTCCCTTTAATTCTGTATGGGCGGCCGAGCATGCGTCCGGCAAGTTTTACATCACCCTCGAGAAGTGCTTTTCTGATTAAAGTGGAGTTTACGGGCATGGAATCGAGCCGGAATTCCGGCGCTCTTACAATCTCAATCCCCTTTTTACGTCCAAGTTCCCGATAGTCATCGAACGTTAGATTACTGTCACTACCGAATCGGTTGTTGAATCCCATGACGAGAGTTGTCACGTTGTAGTTGTCATGTAGCCTTGTCAGGAATTCAGCCGCACTCAGTTTCTGCAGTTCGGGGGTGAACTGTTTCTTCACTATTCTGTCAATGCCGGTCGCCTCAAGAAGTGATCCCTTTTCATCTCCGGGAGTCAGCAGTAGCGGCGCTTTATCGGGGCAGATGACCGATAGGGGATGGTTGGTGAACGTAACGATCATAGTATCGCTGTCATTTGCTGCGGCGATACGGTTTATCTCATCAATGATAAGCTGGTGTCCCCGGTGAACACCGTCAAACATTCCTATCGTGGCGACACACCGGTTCATTTATCGGTATATTCTTTTAAAATGTCGGCAAATTCTGTTCCCGGCTTCACTAATGCTGCATGGAATCCGAGTTTACGGGCCGCCTCGATGTTGGCTGCCGAATCGTCAAAAAATAATGTCTCTTCAGGTTTTATGCCGAATCGTTCGATTGCGGTTTCGAAAATTTTCCTGTCGGGTTTACAGCTACGTGCTTCAAACGATGTTACTTCACCGTCGAAATAGTGGCTCATGTCGGCACCTTGCTTACGGAACTCTTCGGCTATACGCGAATTCCACATAATCGGATTGGTGTTGGAGAGCATGTATATTTTAAAACCTTTTTTACGGAGATCGGTCAATGCATCGAGACGGTTGACCGGTATGCCGACGAGAAATTCACAGAACGCACCGTCTATGTCAGAGTCGCTGACATCCGATGGAATCAGTTTCTTGATCTCATCTCTGAACTGTCGGGGAGTGATTGTTCCCTCCTCAAGTTGAAGGAAAGGACCTTTCTGGGCGTATTCCCCGAGAAATTCATTGGCGTTTGCCATACCTATTTTCTCGAGCGCCTTTACTGCATTTTTTCTTTCGATCTCCATGATAACACCTCCGAGATCGAAAAGTAAGTTTTTTATCATAACTTGATTATAGTTTTCTTATAATTGTGAGACCGTCACGCAGCGGCAGAATCACCGTTTCGACGCGCGGGTCATGGGCTACAAGATCGTTGAATCGCATGATCCCGGCTGTCTGCGGTTCACCGGCCGCTTTAGGATCGGTTACCTTACCGTCCCACAGGGTATTGTCGGCGAAAATATAGCCGCCTTTCCTCACCCGATCTATAACGGCTTCAAAATACTCGGTATAGATCCGCTTGTTCGCATCGATAAAAACGAGGTCGAAATCTCCGGGGAGAGTAGGTATCACATCGAGTGCGTTCCCTATGTGGAAATTAATACGGTCGGCATAGGGCGAACTGTCGAATCGCTCGCGTGTGAAATCCTCGATTTCATCGTCGATTTCTATTGTGTGTATCTCAGCATCGTCAGGCATTCCTTCGGCGAAACATAATGCCGAATATCCAGTATAGGTGCCGAGTTCGAGAATCCTTTTCGGCGCTATCATTGTGGTTAGCATCTTGAGGATGCGCCCTTGAAGATGACCCGAACACATGCGGCTGTACAGATGATACACGTGTGTGTCACGGTTCAGTTTCTTCAGTGCCGGAGGCTCAGGAGAGATATGGTCAACTATATATTCTTCGAGCTGAGATGTCATTTCGGTTCAATAAGTGCTTCTATTGCGAGACGATAACTGTCGAGTCCGAAACCGGCGATACTACCCTTGCACACGGGAGCTATGAGCGAAACGTGGCGTATCGCTTCACGGGCGCTTGTATTTGAGATGTGAACCTCGATTACGGGCCGTTCTATCGCAGCGATGGCATCGGCGATGGCGAGCGATGTATGGGTATAGGCTCCGGCATTAAGTATGATACCTGTTAGATCATGATCGAATCCTTCGCTGTGGATCCGGTCTATGATTTCACCCTCGTGGTTCGATTGAAAATATTCGATCACTACCTCGGGATAGCGTCTTCTGAGTTTCTCGAGACATTCGTTCATGGTGGATGTGCCGTAAATCGCGGTTTCGCGTTTGCCGAGCAAATTCAGATTCGGGCCGTTTATAATCAGTATCCGTCGCACGTTCTATCGTTTTGTTACTTCAACAACTTTGGTAGGTGGAAGAGTTCCGTTGCGTTCCTCAACCGCTTCGGTGAGTTCGCGGGCTACATGTAGGAATGCCTGACCGGTAATGGTGTCCTGCAACGCGATAGGTTCACCCTGATCGGCGGCCGCGCAGATGTTCATTACCATCGGGATCTGTCCGAGCAGACGTATATTCAGTTCTTTGGCGAGTTTTACGCCCCCTTCATTTCCGAATATGTAATAACGTTCGTCGGGATGACGTTCGGGAGTGAACCATGCCATGCTTTCCACCAGACCGAGAATGGGAACATTGATTTTTTCATCGCGGAACATCGCAATTCCGCGGCGGGCGTCGATGAGTGCCACTTCTTGCGGAGTGGAAACAACTACGACACCGGTCATCGCCAGAGTCTGAACAAGTGTAAGATGGATGTCGCTTGTGCCCGGAGGCATGTCGATAAGGAAATAATCGAGTTCTCCCCAGTCGCCTTCGGTTATGAGTTGGGTGAGGGCGCGCGAGGCCATTCCACCTCTCCACACCTGGGCGCTGTCGGGGCTTACGAGAAATCCGATCGACAGCATCTTTACGCCATAACGTTCGTGAGGAATAATGAGGTTGCGTCCGTTTTCCTCACGGATATAAAGTTCGGCACCTTCAACGCCGAACATTTTTGGAACCGACGGTCCGAATATATCGGCATCGAGCAGTCCCACCTTGTAGCCTTCGCGAGCAAGAGCTACCGCAAGATTGCTGGCCACGGTTGATTTTCCGACGCCACCTTTGCCCGATGATATACCGATTATATTCTTGACTCCTTTAAGTGGTTTTTCAACTTGCTGTGGAGCCGGAATACGTGTTTTAACCTCGATATTCCCCTTGATGTCAACATCCTGACCTACATAGGTGAGGATTGCCGCTTCCGAGGCTTTTACAAGTGATTTTATGAATGGGTCGGTCGGACGGTCGAAGATCAGTGAGAAAGAGACTTTACGGCCGTCTATTCTGATATCATCCTCGACCATACTGCTTTCAACGATATTTTTACCGGTACCGGGATAGCGCACATTAGCGAGGGCGTCGATTATTTGTTTAGGATATAATGGCTGTTGCATGATGCATCTATTTTATTTTTTAGTTATTCGTGGCTGACATTTATCGGGACATTGGAGTTCGCCTCGGGAGAAGCTCCTGTAAGTATCCTGTTCAATTTCAAAAGGAGGTTCCTCGAGCGGAGGATTATGTGGGAGAGCGAACGATATATATTTTATTGTGAGTCCGCGGCTAAGCCACTGCTGCTCATAAAAAGTTTTTATCTCGAGTATGTCGGTTACTGCATCGGGAGTATGATACAGGTCGTCGGTGTCAACTGCGGTTATCAGATTATTATGCTCTGCCAGCAGATGTGTGTAGGTGTAGAGAAACGGACTATCGGTTTTCAGGTGGATCGTTCCTCCATCCTTCATCACGGAGCGATACAGTTCAAGAAAACGGGTTCCGGTCAGACGTTTGCGCTCTTTCTTCATCTGCGGATCAGGGAATGTGATCCATATCTCGTCGACTTCGCCGTTTTCAAAGAAGGCGCCGAGTAATTCTATGTTGGTTCGCAGAAACGCGGCATTATTTATGTTGTCGCGGTTCATCTCTTTTGCGCCGGTCCACATTCTTGCTCCCTTTATATCGATCCCTATGAAGTTCTTGTCAGGGAAACGTCGGGCAAGTCCTACGGTGTATTCGCCTTTGCCACATCCGAGTTCCAGTACGATCGGATTATTGTTATGGAAAACCTCCTCACGCCACTTTCCGCGCAGGTGACACTTTCCGTCGGTCAGGGAAGAGAACGGATATTGGAACACTCGCTGGAGTGTTTCCATTTCGCTGAATTTTTTCAGTTTATTTTTGCCCATGTCTGGTCCAATTCAATGCTGTGAAAATGAATCGCAAATTTAAAGAAAAAATCGGGAGTTGGCAAATTCATGCCTTTATGACAGCCGTGAAGGAGAACGCTCTATTGTAATAATTTTGTTCTGATCTATAGTTTCGGTTGACGATGGCATTTCGGGGAGGACCGGCGCTTTGAATCCTCCGTTGGAAGAGAGCCGTTCGGGTGATACCTCTACTCTGATAGAGTCCCACAGACCGGCATCGATGAAACTCTGTAACATACGTGGCCCTGCTTCTACAAGCACTGAGTTATAACATCGGTCACCCAGGTCGGCTATAGCATCCTCGATCGATGAGCGGTAGATGATAGGAATTCTATCGGGGTCGGTCATGAGTCGGCAATCGTCGGGTAACATGTTACTTCGGTCGATGATTGCCGGTTGAGGTGTTCGTCCGGCTTTCCATAATCGGCAGTCAAGCATCGGATTGTCGGCGATTACGGTAGCTGCTGAAGTCAGGATCACGTCATGGTTCCCGCGTAGCTGGTGAACCAGCGTCTGCGTCAACGGGGTTGAGAAACTGTGAGGCGAACCGTCGGCATTTGCCATATAGCCGTCGGCACTCATTGCCCATTTCAATGTGATGAACGGACGACCGTTGATGAATTTTGACATAAATGCCCTGTCGAGCTGCCGGCATCGTTCAGCGATCTCACCCTCGAGGATGTCAACTTTTATTCCGGCGTTCCGCATCATTGCGATACCACCTCCGTCGACCTTAGGATTAGGATCGGTACAGCCGACCACAACATGTTTTATCCCGCGGTCTATTATCAGTTTAGAACAAGGTGGCGTTTTTCCGTAGTGGGAGCATGGCTCGAGAGTCACATATATGGTAGAGTCGGGAAGTAATGGCACGTCCTCGCTTCTGACCGAATTGATTGCATTCACCTCGGCATGAGCTTCACCATAGCGTCGATGGAATCCTTCTCCGATTATCCGGCCGTTATGGACAATCACAGCGCCGACGTGTGGGTTAGGCGACACGTTGTGGAGTCCGAGCCGGGCGAGGTTGATCGCCCGTTCCATATATATAGGGTCATAGGTGTTGGTCTGTTCCATTTTACGGCAGTTTGATAGTTTTCTACAAAATTAGTGATCTTTTCCGATAATTAGTTTTAAAAGATTGAATTAAACTTCGTATCTTCGCTCCAACTAACAGGAACAATAAAAACTAAAGGTATTTGACATGATAAATTTTACTTATTGTACTCCGACACGTTATCTTTTCGGACGCGATACTGAAAAAGAGACAGGGCGTCTGGCCGGTGAGGCCGGAATGTCGAAAGTTTTGCTTGTATATGGCGGACAATCGGCGATAAAAAGCGGTTTGCTCGACAGAGTGAAAAAATCTCTTTCCGAAGCCGGGATAGAGTTTGTGGATCTGGCGGGAATAAAGCCTAATCCTACCGACGATCGTGTCTATGAAGGAATTGATATAGTCAGGAAGAATCAACTTGACGGATTGGTAGCCGTAGGCGGCGGATCGCCTATCGACACTGCTAAAGCTATTGCCGCCGGTGCTGTTTACGATGGTGACTTCTGGGATTTTTACTCAGGTAAAAGTGTTATTCAGAATGCTCTTCCCGTAGGTGTTGTGCTTACGATACCGGCTGCCGGTAGTGAGGGATCGGGTAATTCTGTGATAACCAAGATCGACGGCATGCATAAGATAAGTTTGCGTACCGATATGTGGCTTCGACCTAAATTCGCGGTGATGAACCCTGAACTCACATTTACTCTCCCTCCTTTCCAGACCGCGAGCGGAATTGCCGATATGATGGCCCATATTATGGAACGCTATTTTTCGCCTACTACCGATGTTGAGGTGACCGACCGTCTTTCCGAGGGACTTCTTAAGGCTATTATTGAAGAAGCACCGAAAGTGATAGCTAATCCCGACGATTATCAGGCGCGGGCCAACATAATGTGGGCGGGAACTATGGCTCATAACGGTATCTGCGGATGCGGACGCGTTGAAGATTGGGTAAGTCATGCGATGGAACATGAGATCAGTGCCGTTTATGGGGTTACTCATGGAGCCGGACTCGCCGTTGTATTTCCCGCGTGGATGACTTACATGGCTGAACATGCACCTGTGAAAATCGCACAGTTCGCCCGAAGGGTGTTCGGTATTGTTAATGGCGATGATAAGTCAGCAGCTTATGAGGGAATTATGGCTTTGAAAGGATTTTATTCATCGATTGGTCTTCCGGTGTCATTTGGCGAATTAGGAATTACCGCTCCCGACATTGATTTGCTTGTGAAGAAGCTTCACGAGAACAAGGGCGTGGAGATCGGTGGATATTTACGTCTTACACAGGCTGATACCTATGAGATTTACAAGATGATGGTGTCTGGGGAAATCTAAAGATCTGAGACAACTACCCACACATAATCATTGTCGGCTATACGATGGCGATACCATTTGGTGTCGTCATCGCTTTTTATAACTTCGCGTGGCTGCGTGGACACTGTTGCGCCATTGATGTTTAGCGCTTTGACGGTTGAGACCGCATATTCGCCCGAATTGAGATCTCGTAATTCTACCGTGTCTCCCGAAAGTTTTACGATGATTCCTGGTTTGGTGTATCTGAGGGATATTCCGTTCCCTTCGGCACGCGATGTCTTGTCTTTAAGATTATCATCAGGTTTTTCAGGTGTCTCTCGGCGTTCGATTACTTTGATACGGCATGAGAGAGGGGTGTTGTCGGCTGTTAGCCTCACATCGCATATACATTTTTCAATGCCTGTGATGAATAGACTCATCTCCGATAGGTTTACCGATACTGTTTCCGGAGCCGATATTCCATGAATATGCGATGCGTTAAGAATCTTTATCTCGATGGTCTCTCCTATACCGATCTCAGCCGACCCGATGTTCAGTTCGGGAATCGGGGCAGCAACGTCGTTTGCACTGCTTTTACATCCGCTTGTAACATTGATCAGCAGGAAAACTATTAGGGATAAATGTAAGGCTATAATTCTCATTTGGTTATCTCTATTAAAATTTTACCTCTGGTTGTGGAGTTCCTGAATCTGAATTCATGGATTCCAACACCGAGTTGCGTTGGTGAAATCTGTTTTTCTGTCACCGGTGATCCGTTTACGCTCCATTCAGCATCGGCTGGAATATGTGGTGATGTCAGATTGATGCTGTTGTCACTGAGTCGGTAGGTCGGTTTTATCGGTACTACTGGATCAGGCCGAGGATCAGTTTCGGTTGTTGTGCTGAATGGTCGGTCCGACGCATCTCCCCATATATGTTGTGCAATCTCGGGATTGGCGATGAACGGGTTCCGGTTACCTTGTGTGGAAGTTATTTTATCATGCCTTGTTTTCTCCTCGGTGTCAACGGGATCCATCTCGTTCCATGCCCATAGCTGCCGGAAACTCCACGGATGCAGTCCGGGATAATTGCCGTCGGAGCAGAAGTTGACACCTAATCCTTGCCATCGTTTATTGGGATAGATGCACACCATATAGAATATGGCTCTTGCAAAATCTCCTTCGTAACCTTTGGGAGGAGTGTAGAAAAACACTTTTATTCCGTCGATCATTCCGGTGCCGGCTTTCCAGATGCCGTTATCGAAACTTGTTTTGGTCACGTTTCCCGGAGGATAATCTTTTTTTAACCGTGTCACTTCTGCATTTCCCGGAACCACATTGAAAAGATCACTATCAGTTTGTGAATCATCGGTTCCCCACCATTCCCCTGGCAGAATTGTCACCGGTATATAATCGCCGGTAAGGAGATTCCTGGTGAATAGATCTCGGTCAAAGGCTGATTCTATAAAACTCTTGACGTCAGTCGATTTGTTGACCGGACTATAATTTGTCTTTACCGCCTCTTTAAGCGCGCTGCCATAAAGACCGTTCAGTTGACCGCTGGCGTTACTCCCTGCCGAAAAAATCGTCAGTAATGCAAGAATAATCTTTTTCATAGTTTCAGGATGTAATGAGACTTGTGCAAAGTTACTTATTCCATACTTCTGTGAAAACTTTTTTGTAGTAAAAGAACCGGTTTTTTATATAGGTGCATAAATTATGATTTATTAATAATATTCAACCTGATTTAACTAAAATATATGAGTACCATTATTGAAGGAAAAGGTGATAATATTGTACCTTTGCACTAATTTTTCCAAAACACATTTCACATATATTTATTAAGAGGAGTATTTGTAATCTTAGATTTTTTACCAAATGATCACCACATTAATTGTATTATTTCTTATAGGCTATCTGGCTATTGCCCTTGAGCATCCGTTGCGAATTGATAAAACCGCATTGGCGTTGTTGCTCGGTATGTTGATGTGGATTCTCTATTCATTAGGTGCGGAATACATTGTGCCGATGGTTCATGCCGATGAACTTGCCCGATATGTGGCCGAGCATCCACAGATTGCCGGGAAATCTGTTTATCATCAGTGTCTTGAATATATTCTTAATGTAGAGATCATAGAATCGCTTGGCGACATAACTCAGACGCTGTTCTTCCTTATCGGTGCGATGACTATTGTGGAACTTATTGATGTTCACGGTGGCTTCTCGGTGATCACGAACCGCATAACAACCCGCGACAAACGCCGTCTTCTCTGGGTTATATGTTGGACCACATTCGTCTTCTCGGCGATTCTCGACAACATGACTACTACTATTGTGATGATCATGCTACTCCGTAAATTGGTAGCCGACAAACAGGAGCGTTGGCTATATGCCGGAATGATCATTATTGCGGCTAATACCGGTGGCGCATGGTCGCCTATTGGTGATGTTACAACTATTATGCTGTGGGTCAAGGGTAATGTGACCGCTCCGGCACTTATAACTTATGTTCTGCTTCCGAGTATAGTCGCTTTGCTTATCCCGTTGGTTCTCGTATCAAAGAAAATAAAAGGAACGCTCCCTCCGCCGGTTGGAGATACTGCGGTTGATAACGCTATCTCTTCCCGCGAGAAAAGAACCATATTTTGTCTCGGTGTGGGCGGTTTGATATTTGTTCCGGTGTTTAAAACCATAACCCACCTTCCTCCGTTCATAGGGATTCTGCTGGTCCTCGGTATATTATGGACATTTACCGAATGTTTCTACAACGGCAAGATGCTTGATCGTTCGCGTGAACATCGTCTCCCTAAGGTGATTTCACGAATCGACATGCCTTCGATTCTGTTCTTTCTCGGTATTCTTATGGCGGTATCCGTTCTTCAGGCGAGTGGAATTTTGTCAGATACGGCACAGATACTCGATGAGAAGATTCATAATGTATATGCCATTAATGTCCTTTTGGGCGCTTTGTCGTCTATTGTCGACAATGTGCCTCTCGTTGCCGGTGTCATGGGTATGTACCCTGTTGCCGACGCGGCATCGCTCGGTTATGAAGCGAACTTCATTGTCGATGGCATTTTCTGGGAATTCCTCAGCTATTGTGCCGGAGTAGGTGGTAGCCTGCTTATTATCGGTTCTGCTGCAGGAGTAATAGCGATGGGACTTGAAAAAATTAATTTCGGCTGGTACCTCAAAAACTTCACATGGGTAGCCTTGCTCGGTTACATTGCCGGAGCTGCAACCTATTTTGTTGAGGTCATGCTGTTGAAGTGATTTTGCCGATTTATAGAATATGGATGTACTGTATGAGGATAACCACATAATCATCGTGAATAAATCATCGGGTGAGATTGTCCAGGGTGATAAAACAGGTGATCGTCCGCTTGTCGACATTGTTAAAGAGTGGATTAAAGTTAATCATCAGAAACCCGGAAATGTCTTTCTCGGAGTTGTTCATCGCCTTGACCGACCCGTATCAGGCGTTGTGGTTTTTGCAAAAACGTCCAAAGCGCTCTCACGTATGAATGAGATGTTCCGAAACGGCGACGTTCACAAAACCTATTGGGCGATTACTCGTGGCAATCCCGAGCCTGAATCAGGGGAACTTACTCATTATATCACAACAGTTGAGCGCAATAATAAATCTTACGCGTCATTGAAGCCGGTTAAAGACGCGAAGGAAGCTAAGTTGCGTTACAGGAAAATCGCTTCAGGCGACCGTTACAATATGATTGAGGTCGAGCTGCTTACAGGACGCAAGCATCAGATCCGAGTACAGCTTTCAGCCATCGGATGTCCCATTAAAGGTGATCTGAAATATGGCGATAAACGAAGCAATCCCGATGGATCGATTTCTCTCATGGCTCGTCGTATCCGCTTTGTTCATCCTGTTTCGGGAAAAGAAATTGATGTGGTGGCGCCGGTACCCGACGAAACTCTATGGAAGGCACTTGCCGAAAAAGTATAACCGTATTAAACACCGATAGGATATGAAAAAGGAAGATTTACGAATTGTGTTTCTCGGGACACCCGATTTTGCGGTAGAATCTCTTGATCGCATTTGCAAGGCAGGATATAACGTGGTCGCTGTGGTGACCATGCCCGATAAGGCTGCCGGACGTGGACATAAATTCCTCCATTCTCCGGTAAAAACCTATGCGCTTGAACATAATCTCACTTTACTTCAGCCTGTAAATCTCAAGGATCCTGAATTTGTTGAACAGTTGCGGGGATTGAATGCGAACCTGTTCGTGGTGATCGCATTCCGAATGCTCCCCGAGATTGTCTGGTCAATGCCTGAACTCGGAACATTCAACCTCCATGCCTCCTTGCTCCCCGACTATCGCGGCGCCGCCCCTATAAACTGGGCAGTTATAAATGGGGATACCGAGACCGGTGTCACAACATTCTTCCTCAAACATGAAATTGATACCGGCGACATAATCGCGCAGCAGAAAATCGAAATTCGCCCTGATGATAACGTAGGCGATGTTCATGATAGGCTTATGCACCTCGGTGCCGACCTGACACTTGACACGCTTGAACGCATACTCTCAGGCGATCTCAAACCTGTGCCGCAAAATGAATTGGTGGTATTGGGCCATGAACCCAGAACCGCCCCTAAAATATTCAAGGAAACCTGTCATATCGATTGGAACCGTCCGGCAGTGGATATCCACAACCTTGTGCGCGGATTGTCGCCATACCCCGCTGCATGGTCTGTGATTGAATCCGAATCACCCCTTAACGGTCTTCAGTTGAAGATCTATTCTACCCTGATTGTCGATGAACCGACTGTCGACGAGTTGATTCCGGGTAGAATCACTGTAGCTGGAAATGATATGATGGTCGACTGTAAGGATGCGCGTCTGAAAATACTCGAATTGCAACTCCAGGGCAAAAAACGGATGTCTACCTCCGATTTCTTGCGTGGAGCAAGATTGGTGAACGCAAAAATGAGCTGATTAAAAATAATTTTCATAGAACTTTGTCAAAGGTACATAAAAACGCGATTTTTATGTACCTTTGCATTTGATGGTTTAATCCACTGATTGATAATTAAAAATAATTCATAAATATGCAGCGATTACGATTTTTATTCGCCGTGGCCTTACTCCTGGCTTCATCTGCGATTGTCACCGCACAGAACTTTGTCCGTGGTGAACTTTACAACATTATGTCGGAAAACACCGATGATGAACAATGGACGTTGAGTGAGTTGAGCGGCTCATGGCGCATTATCAACCCCTTTACCGGAATGGCTCTGAGAGCCGATAACGGTAAGATTATGCAGGGTGAGAACAACGGATCCGACGAAGCTCAGCTATGGAAGATCGTTCCCGCAGGAGATCAGTTATACTATATCTATGCGGCCAATAATCCGTCATTGGCATGGGATAAGGATGGTAAGACACTGATTCCCCGCAATAAGGCTGCGAAAATCAGAATTACACGTTCCGGAGTCCCCGGTTTCGATGAAACGTCGACCTACCGTTTCCGCTCGGTTGCCGACCCCTCGATGCTTATCGGTGATGGAGAAGTGTTTGAACGCAACATAAAAGTACGTGTTGAAAAGGAAGATTCAATTCGCCAGGGTCAATACTGGACTGTGAAGATGATCGATCCGATTAATCGAATCATAACTAACGCCTATTTTGATCAGAGCTGGAACGACGGTGGCAATAATGCACGTGCCACACGGTTGATACAATGGCCCGCCGATGCCGGGAGATGGACTAATGCTCAATTTGAATTCCGGCGTGTTGATGATGGCAATGCAGTCATTATAATCTCTTCGCAAAAAGATAAAATGTATCGTGTCAACGGCGCTGGTGAACTTGAGATTTCTCCTGTCGATCTTAACGATCGCTCCGCATGGTTTACAGTTGAGCAGGTGGAAAAACCTAAGATACAGAACCCGATCTGGGAAGATGAGCAGATATTTGCTATTAATAAACTCCCGGCGCGTGCAACTTTTTACCCCTATCGCAGTGAATCGGAAATGCTTGCCGACACTCTTATGCTTGCTCAGCCGTGGCACACTCCGAAGAGCAGCCGTTTTATGAGTCTTAACGGAACATGGAGATTTAATCTCGTTCCGGAACCTTCATTGCGTCCCGTCGACTTCATGGATCCCAAATTCAACTCCTCCACCTGGGATACGATCCCCGTGCCGTCCAACTGGGAGATGCTCGGCTATGACAAACCGCTCTATTGCAACGTTGAATATCCTCATTCCAACACTCCACCGGTCATCAGGGCGCGCCCGGGATTTAACGATAACGGAGAAAACTATGGTATAAATCCAGTTGGATCTTACCTACGTGAGTTCACTGTTCCCGCCAACTGGCTGTCTGAGCGTACGATCCTTCAGTTTAACGGCATCTATTCAGCTGCGAACGTATGGCTTAATGGTGAATATGTCGGTTATACCCAGGGATCTAACAATGTGGCTGAATTTGATATAACCCCATTCCTGAAATCTGGAAAAAATATTCTTGCCGTGGAAGTGTTCCGCTGGTCCGACGGATCCTATCTTGAATGTCAGGATATGTTCCGAATGAGCGGTATATTCCGTGATGTCAATCTTTTAAACGTGCCTGTCGCAGGAGTTGAAGATATATATGTGACTACTGATCTTAACGATAATTTTACAAAGGCTGAGATAAACGTTCGCACGTTGAAAACTGTTGGCTTCTCCGGCCAGATCACCTATAAGCTTTACTCACCCGATGGTACTCTGATTTCGTCCGGCGCCGATTCAACTATTGTCGTAAATAACCCGATATTATGGAGTGCCGAGAAACCTTATCTTTACCGTCTCGATGTAGTGCAGACCCTTAATGGTAAAGATGAAATGGCGTTCAGTCTCCCTGTCGGTATAAGGAAAGTGGAAATTATAGGTTCACTCCTTTATATTAATGGCAAACGCGTATTCCTTAAAGGCGTTAACCGTCACGACACCTCCCCGATAAACGGACGTGCTGTCACCAACGATGAGATGCTCACCGATGTGATAATGATGAAACAGAACAATATCAACACCTTGCGTACGAGCCATTACCCCGTAAATCCCAAAATGATGGCTATGTGCGATTATTACGGATTGTATGTCTGTGATGAAGCCGATCTTGAAGATCATGCCAATCAGAGTATAAGCGGATGGCCATCATGGATCCCTGCTTTTGTTGATCGTATCAACCGCATGGTTATGCGCGACAGAAATCATCCGTCGGTCGTTATGTGGAGCCTCGGCAACGAAGCGGGTAACGGCAAAAATTTCGAGTATTGCTACGATGAGGCTAAACGTCTTGATCCAACTCGTCCTGTTCATTATGAGGGAACTCGAAACGGAAAGGATTTCGGAGGTAACGATTATTCCGATTTCTACTCCAAGATGTACCCCGGACAGGCATGGATGCACACCAATACATCCGGTCTCGACAAACCCATGTTTATCTGTGAGTATGCCCACGCTATGGGTAATGCTATGGGAAACTTCAAGGAATATTGGAATGTAATCGAGAACTCAAATTCCACTATTGGAGGTTGTGTGTGGGATTGGGTGGATCAGGCGATCTACGACCCGCAGAAAATGAAACAAGGCATATATCAGATAACAACCGGATATGATTATCCCGGCCCTCATCAGGGTAACTTCTGCAGCAATGGCATTATAGGTCCCGAGCGGAAACCTACAGCGAAACTTGCCGAGGTTAAAGCCGCTCACCAGTGGATTAAGTTTGATTCCATTTCTCAAAATGGAAATAAAGTGACACTGCACGTCCGTAACTGCTACGATTTCACTAACCTTGATGAATTTAGCCTGAAATGGGAACTTTTGGTTGATGGGGTCGTTGTCAGAGAGAAAACTGTCGATATGCCGTCGGTGGAACCTAATGGCAACGCTGACATACTGATTGAACTTCCGAAACTCAAAAAAGATAAAGAGACGATTCTACGTGTCTATGCACTTCGCAAAGCAGCAATGCACCATCAGCCTGCCGGTTATGTTGAAGCTATGGCTTCTTTTGAACTTCAGCCGCGTCAACCTTTACCGCTACTGAAAGCCTCCGGAAAACTTGGAGTTGAACAGGCCGATTCAACCGTTGCTTTCAATGGCAGGAATGTAACAGCTGTCTTCAATACCAACACAGGTGTTCTTACCAATCTGACTCTTAATGGTATAGATGTTATCTCCGATGCTATGGGACCCCGTTTTGATAACCACCGTTGGATTGAGAATGACCGCTTTAAGAATACTGACGATGGAATGGAGCAGAACGCAACGGTAACTGTAGGCGAGAATACTTTTGTATCGGAACGCAAAGGAACACTTGCCGATGAAAAGATTATCTATACTATCTATCCGCAAGGGGTTGTTGATATGGATGTGACAATCATTCCTCACGGTAATACTCTCCGTCGTGCAGGAGTAAGTATGGGTATCGATTCCACTCTTACGAAAATGGAATATTATGCCAACGGTCCGTTGAGCAATTCCAATGACAGGCTTGACGGTCAGCTCCCCGGACGCTATACGACTACCGTAGCTGAATCGGGCGAACACTATGTGAAGCCTCAAAGTACGGGTAACCGCGAGAATCTGCGTGAATTGCGGTTGATCAATCCTCTCACCGGTCAGACCCTTACCATCGAGACTGAGGGAAAGGTTAATTTTAGCGCGCTTCCGTGGACCGATGCCGATCTTATGAATGCTAATCATGAATGGGAACTTGTTGCCCGTCCCTATACCGTACTCCATCTCGATGGAGCTATGCGGGGAGTCGGCAATGCTTCATGTGGACATGATGTTGACACTATGCCGGTATATTGTGTCCCCGATCAGCCGATAACCTACAAAGTCCGTCTCCGTTAAGCAACAAAATCAATCATACTTCAATTATATGCGTAAACAATTATTATTTGCATCCCTCGCTTTTGTGGCATTGTCTCTGTCGGCAATGCCGGAGCAACTTGCCGGATTTACCTATGCGTTGAATCCGGCCGATCCTGATGGGACTGAGTGGCAGTCTCCTCAGTGGCTGTCTTTGAACAAAGAACAACCCAGGGCAACTTTCTTTAACTTCCAGTCGGTTGATGCTGCTCGCGCCGTTCTCCCCGAAAACAGTTCTTACTGGAAAAGCCTCAATGGAACATGGAAGTTCCGTTGGGTTGGAAATCCGTGGGAGCGTGACTCTACATTCCAGACTCCCGGTCGCGACCTTTCGTTGTGGGACGACATCGAAGTTCCGTCATCATGGAATATTGCCGGTATACAGTCCGATGGTACATTGCGCTACGGAAAACCGATCTATGTGAACCAGCCTGTTATATTTTATCATAAGGTGGCTGTCGATGACTGGAGGAAAGGCATCATGCGCACTCCACCCGAAACGTGGACCACATATAAAGACAGGAACGAAGTAGGTCAATATTCCAGAACCTTCACTATTCCGGCCGATTGGGATGGGAGAGAGGTCTACATTAGTTTCGATGGCGTTGACTCGTTCTTTTACCTTTGGATCAACGGCCATTATGTAGGCTTTAGTAAAAATTCGCGCAATGCTGCTCGGTTCAACATAACCCGTTTCCTTCAGAAAGGTGAGAACACGGTTTCTGTCGAGGTGTACAGAAGTAGCGACGGCTCATTTCTTGAATCTGCCGATATGTTCCGCTTGCCCGGTATATTCCGAATCGTAGCGCTTTACTCGGTGCCTAAGGTGCATATCAGCGACCTGTCGGTCATACCCGATCTTACTGATAATTATAAGGACGGCGTGCTGAATATAACCGCTTCTGTTAAGAATCTTGGTAAAAAGAATATCAAAGGCTACACCATCGAATATTCTCTTTACAGCTGCGATCTGTATAAGGACTCTAATGCTCCGGTTCAAGGTTTGAAACCGGTCCTTTCAGCTCCTATAGTATTGAAGCGCGATAGCATTACGCAATCTGTCACAACATTTGACGTCAAGGCTCCCCGTTTATGGAGTGCCGAAGCACCCTATCGATACGTTCTTGTTGCTCAGCTTAAAGACAATAAGGGACGCGTGGTTGAAACCGTGAGTACATATACCGGATTCCGTAAGGTTGAGATCCGCGATACTCCTGCAAGTGAGGATTCATTCGGACTGGCTGGACGCTATTTCTATGTAAATAATCAACCCGTGAAACTGCGCGGCGTCAACCGCCATGAAACGATGCCCGACCGTGGTCATGCCATAACTCGCGAAAATTTGGAAAAACAGGTTATGCTAATGAAGCGTGCCAACATCAACCATGTCCGTAATTCCCACTATCCTAATGACCCCTATTGGTATTACCTTGCCGATAAATATGGAATCTATCTTGAGGATGAGGCAAATATTGAGAGTCATGAATACTACTATGGCGCTGCATCGTTGAGTCATCCTAAAGAATGGGAAATTGCCCATATCGCCCGTAATATGGAAATGGTTCACAGCACGGTCAACCATCCTTCGATCGTGATATGGAGTCTTGGTAATGAGGCCGGTCCCGGTGATAACATGAAGGCTGCATATAAAGCAATCAAGACTTTCGACACAAGCCGTCCGGTACAATATGAACGAAACAATAATATTGTGGATATGGGATCTAATCAGTATCCGTCGATCGGTCTCACTCAGGCTATCGCATCGGGTAAACTTGATGTGGTGTATCCGTTCCATATCTCTGAATACGCTCACTCGATGGGAAATGCAATGGGTAATCTCATTGACATCTGGAATGCTGTTGAAAGTTCCAACTTCATTTGTGGCGGTGCCATCTGGGACTGGGTGGATCAGAGTCTTTATTATTACGACACCAAAACTGGCCGGCGTTATCTCGCTTATGGAGGTGATTTCGGTGACTTCCCCAACGATGGTCAGTTTGTTATGAACGGTATCATGTTTGGTGATCTTGAGCCTAAACCAGCCTATTATGAGGTGAAAAAGGTTTATCAGCCGGTGGTTATCAAACCCGTGGATATGTCTAAAGGACAGATTGAGATTTTCAACCGCAATTATTTTGAACCGTTCTCTAACTATACGTTTGGTTGGATTCTGACCGAGGACGGTAAGACGATTGCGAGCGGTAACAGTCTGCAAGGTCCCGAAGAACCTCTGAAACCGCGTGAAAAAGCAATCTATACTATCCCGTATGATCTTACCGGTCACAATGGTGAACTTGCCGTAATTGTTGAGTTGCGTCAGGCCGGCAACACCCCCTGGGCCGAAGCCGGATATGTGCAGATGAGCGAACAGTTACCTGTGCGCGATGCAGCTGCCCGTCCGTCGGTTTCATCTATCGCCGGAGGTGGCGCCCTGAAAGTGTCGGGACTCGATCCTAAGACTAACACTATCCGGAATATAATTGATCCTATTACTATTGAAGGTGATAGATTTAAGGCCGTCTTTAATAATCTCACAGGAACGCTCGGTTCTCTTGAATATGATGGCGTTTCGATAATTGAACCCGATGGCGGACCCTCGATCGATGCTTTCCGCGCATTTGTGAATAACGACAACTGGGTTTTCACTAACTGGTACAGCAACGGTCTCCATAATCTTAAGCATACCGTTTTGTCGGGCAATGCATATCTTGATAATAAAACCGGTGCGGTAGTCATCGCGTTCCGTGTTCGCTCGCAGGCACCTAATGCAGCTGAGCTGACAGGTGACACATGGCATGGAGTCAATTCGGTCAAGGAACTCGTGGATAAACCATTCGGAGAAAATGACTTCCACTTTATTACCGATCAGGTGTGGACCGTATATCCCGATGGATCGATAGAGCTGCAGGCTGAGATCGCCGGATCAAATCCCGCACTCGTTCTGCCACGCTTGGGTTATATTATGAATGTGCCTGAATCTCTTTCTGAATTTACATACAATGGCCGTGGTCCGATAGAAAATTATGTCGATCGCAAGACAAGTCAGAATATCGGTATATACACTTCAACTGTTGCCGAACAGTTTGTGAATTATCCTCGTCCGCAGAGCATGGCTAATCATGAGGAAGTACGTTGGGCCGCATTGACAAATAATGAGGGTATCGGATTCGTTGCTGTCGGACTCGAGCCTATGTCCGTTGCCGCGTTGCCGTATGATGAAAAAGATTTTGTGGCTGCGCCTCATGGAAAAGATCTTCCTGCACCCGGATATACTCGCCTTCACCTTAATCTCGGCCAGACCGGACTTGGAGGTACAAGCTGCGGGCAGGCACCCCCTGTTGAATCCGATAGGGTAAAGGCCGGTACACATCACTTCGGATTTGTACTGCGTCCCGTGATACCTTCCAAAGACCTCTTTGAGCAGGCACTCGTCTCTCTCGATGGTGTATCACCTATAAGAATCGAACGCAACGAGAACGGTGATGTGACCATCTCTTGTCACGGTACCGATGATCCTATTATGTACGCTATCGATTATGGAAAGCCGCAGACTTACAAATCTCCTGTCGACTTCAAAAGCGGTGGAACAATAAAGGCATGGCTTAAGAGCAATCCTGAGATCGCTACGGAAGTCAAGTTTAATAAGATCAATAAGGTGCAGACCGTCATCAGTTTTGTGAACTCTGAGGAACCTGGCGAAGAAGCTGTCAAGGTACTCGACGGAGATCCCTCTACTATATGGCACACCATGTATTCAGTTACGGTGGCTCAGTATCCTCACTGGATAGATCTTGATACACGTGAAATCCGACCGATTACCGGAGTCACTTACCTGCCGCGTCAGGACGGAAACAACGGCGACTTCAAAGATTACGAAGTTTATGTTAGCGTTGATGGCAAAGAGTGGGGCGATCCGGTGGCAAAAGGAACCTTCTCGAAAGATAAAAGCCGTAAACGCGTCATCTTTGGCAAACCCGTTGAAGGACGCTACGTACGCTTGCGCGCCTTGAACTCCCAGAACGGACAAGACTATGGCGCAGCCGCCGAAATAGAAGTTCTTGCCGATTAATCTCCTATATACCTTATATAAAAATAACAGGCCCTTAAAAGTCTTTCCGGCTTTTAGGGGCCTGTCTATCATCAAAAAGTAGCGCCTCTCTGCCCGATATCCACTATCAACAAACTGATCCTCAGTGGCTTGTAGGGCAGCTGCGTGGAACCACCGGGTCCAACGAACACCATCCGGAAGTAGAGGAGCATGGCTCGTGCGTCCGCAACCAAACAATTGATTCCCAGCGAATTGTAGGGCTGCTGCGTGGAGCAGCCGTGTCCAATGACCATCATCCGGAAGTAGGGAAGCACGGCCCGTGCGTCCGCCACCAACCCGCTGATCACCAGTGGATTGTATGGCTGCTACGAGGAGCAGCCGTGTCCAATGACCATCATCCGGAAGTAGGGTACGCACGGCTCGTGCAATGCGGTTCAAATAAGATGCAAATGGGATAAAAAAAAACGCC
>CAZHHF010000002.1:0-33820 GCA_964531905.1 uncultured Bacteroides sp. | reverse complement strand
CCTTTTACACCAAATAACGACTGCGAATTTTCTCCAAAGCAACACATCATCGAGTCACCAAAAACACGATATAATGACCTGAAGTCTTTATCTAAAGAGATAAGACCACTATAATCCCAAATACAATGCTCACCATTTTCGCCGGGATCCATATATAATACTTTCTTTCTGCTAAACCGATCATTATCAACCGGAAAATTACTATTTTTTTCAAACAGAATATCAGCGTGGGAAAACTGACAGACCAAAGCCACCAATACTGCGGTGAGTAATAATTTAAATGGAGAGATGCACATATTATATTATCGATTTATATTATAATCGGCTATTATTAACTGCAAATATAGCTTTATTTTACAAAATTTCAACAAAATTCATAATTATATTTGCATTTGTTCCTTTTTAAAGTTACATTTGCATAAATGTATAATCTCTCCGATCATGAAAACCACATTCTTGCAATCATTATTCATCACATTTATAGTTTCATTTAATGCGTCGTCACAGACTGAGTCACATAATTACATTTCCGTTAAAACAATGCGTGACTCCACAGGGGCCTCCTATAACGAAACTATAAGGTACTATGACGCTCTGGGACAACATGAGGAAACCGTCGCAGTTGGAATAACTCCATCGGGGAACAGCATCGTAAATTATATCGGACGAGATGCCAAAGGTCGCGTGACTGAATCGTTTCTCCCGACAATCGGGGCTAACGGGCCGGAATATATACCACGCGCCCAAGCCTTAATTTCGGCGATGACCACTTATGACGGTGACACGTCACCTTTTGTAAAGACTGTGTACGAAAACAATCCTCTCGACAGGCCTGAAAAAGTTTACGGTGCCGGAGCAACATGGCACAACTTTGACAAATATGTCAAAACATCACGGATGTGCAATATCGAAGGAGATCAGGTTCTCGACTGCAGATTATACAAAGTTTCCGACACACGGCTGATGAAATCTACAGATATTGAAATAGAGCATGCCGGATCATACAAGTCTGGCACTCTCTACGTAACACGGACCGATGACGAAGACGGAATTACACTACTTGTATTCACCGATCTGCAAGGAAAAAAAATACTTGAACGCCGTAGAAACGGTGACAAGCTCAACAGCGACACATATTTCATTTACGATGACTATGATATGCTCACCGCGGTGCTATCACCGAAACTGTCAGAGAAACTGAAAGGTAATAAACAGTGGTCATTACACAAATCGGAAGACATGAAAGATCTTGCGACCTTATATATGTACGACTCCCGAGGATATTGCCGTGCTAAAAAGATGCCTGGATGTGATTGGATATACTATGGCAACGACCAGGCGGGACGACCGGTTTTCATGCAGGACGGACTACTCAGGGAACAGGGACTATGGCATTTCAGCATGCCTGATCATCTCGGCCGAACACTGATAACCGGACTCTGTTTCGTTTACAGTCTTGGCAATTTCATAGCCAACCCGCCACACGATTTTATTTTCAGAATGATCCCCGACGGAAACGGAGGGTATAGCTACGACTTTGAGGGAATAACAAAGGGATCCGATGACTTTTATATCGTATCTTTGTTAACCGGCGATTTATACGATTATTATCCTGATATGAATGATAATTATGCATCACATCTTAAATTCATGAAAGAGGATGGATTTGACAACATGTGTGAAACCGCGGCTAAAGGACAGATTACATTCTCAGGGAGTCAGATACTTGATACGGAAACGATATACAATGCTAATAAGTTTCTATACACCGCCCATTACTATGACGATATGGGGCGCTTGCTTCAGACCCGGGCCGACAACCATCTGGGCGGTGTCGACACCTCAACTTTCGGATATGATTTTAATGGGAATATAACCCGTAAACACGTGAAGTCAACTGTAGTAACCGGTGGAACCGAATCAGTCGTAACCGACAACCTTTACCGGTTCGTTTATGATCATGCCGACAGATTGGCTGCCATCTATCTCAGCAGTGATGGCGCAGCTGAGACACTGTTGCAATCCAATGAGTATGACGAACTCGGCCGGTTACACGCCTCATCCATGCCCGGAGACGCCGGTACGGTACACTACACCCATAACCTGCGCGGATGGACAACTTCTATCAATGACAACCGGTCGTTCTCACAGACTATCAGATATGCCGATCAACCGATCAGCGATGATCCGGATGTAAAACCGCGATATAACGGAACCGTATGCGAAATAACATGGTCGGCTGGCAACGGAGTCGACAATCCACTGCATACCATAGACCGCACATATTCTTTCGAATATTATCCCGACGGCGCATTACATTATGCATCATATAACGACCAAATAATGGAAGACCGCTTCTCAAGCGCGTATGATTATGATCTAAACGGGAATATAACCCATGTAAGAAGAATCGGGCCGATACAATATATGTCGGGATATCCGGGAATGGCAAGATATGAATATATTGACCAGATTGATATAGAACATAAAGGGAATCAGGTTATAAATGCGTATGATAGCGAATACCTGACACATACTTACGAGACGATGGAGTTTGTCAACACAGAGATCCATCCTCAGGAGTACCTCTACGATCAAAACGGAAATCTGATCTACGACCTCAACAAAGGTATATCAAAGATCGAATACACAATCTTCAATAAACCGAGAAAAATAACGTTTGCCGACGGGCATATTATCCGTCATACCTACGATGCTTCGGGGAAAAAACTCCGCACCACCTATTTTTATAATCATCCAGCGGTTGCCGGAACTTCACTATCAGCCGAAAGTGTTGCATCGGTCGACGATGACCCCGAGATAAACCTCATGTCTACGGCGACCGAAACTGCGACTTTATCGACGAAGGATTACGTGAGCGACTGCGTTCTTACCGACGGAGTTGTCGACCATATCCTCACTCCCGTAGGATATCTCAAAGACGGTAGCCACCATGCGTTTGTTAAAGATTATCTCGGCAATGTCCGGGCAGTGATCAGGGAGGATGGTGAAATAATTGAGACCAACCATTATTATCCGTTCGGAGCGCTGATTACCGATCCGCTTGAAGCGGGAAGCAAGAAACAGCCTTATAAATTCGGCGGCAAGGAACTCGACAGGGAGAACAGGCTTGACATGTATGATTTTCATGCACGTCAGTATGATCCTCTACTCTGCCGTTTTAACAGCATTGATCCTATGACTGAAAAATATCCGTGGTTATCGCCGTATGTTTATGCAATGAATAATCCGATAAATGCTATTGATACTGACGGCAGGCTTGTTTTATTTGTCAATGGCATGCATTCCGGTGATGGTGGCTCACCTGAATATTGGGAGGGAACAGATAATCGGATTATGAATATTGTCAATGATCATAACTCAATGTATTTTGACGGATCCATCGGTGGAACTAGTAGTATATTAAGTCAACATTCCAATCTATCAGAATCGAGACGCTTTGTAGCAGGATATAGTGAGGGTCAGAAAGTCGCATCTGAAATATTCCACAATTTATTAGATGATGAAACGATCAAAATTGTCACCCATAGCATGGGAGGAGCTTATGGAAAGGGACTTGCAGCAGCATTGATTATGTACAACAACTCACTACCGTCAGACAAGAAAAGAAATCGACCTATTGAATTTGAGCTTGATCTCGCGCCATATCAACCTGAAAAGCAAACTGCAATTTCAGGTGTTCAAACATATGTAATTCAACATAAATATGACTTAATTGCAAATACCGGCGATCTAAGCGATGCGACGAAGCAACATACGACAAGAGATCATTGGCTACATAAATTTAATAGGATAATGACATATTTCCAGCCACATCTCAACTGGTATTCAACAATTAGAATAACAATTCAGGAACATTCTGTGGCAAATTTTTCCGATCAAGAAATTAAATATATCCTTGAAGAATACGACATTAAATAAACTAATTATGAAATCTGCTAAGAATATAATATATATACTTCTAATAATTCCATGCGTTATTTATCAAATATGGGATATTTATAATTATGTAAGAAGTTATAATGGCAAAATCAAAGAAGTGGAGAATGATACAGTAAGGCGTGATAAACAGAATATATCTGCTGATTTTTTTGAAAATATCGAGTTCTTCAGGAGGATTCCGTATTCTATGAGAAAGAATCATACAGAATATCCGTATGTCATCGATCACGCCTCATTCTTTGCGAATAAAAAAATTAGATATAACACTGAAACAAAGGAATATGTACACACTCCAGCCGACAAGGAAATGACTGTACATGTAAAGCAGATAGTATATAGTAAAGATAGTCTGAAATGCGTTGCATTTATATGCCTAGAACAACATGATGATAATATTCCATACCTTGACAAAAGAGAGCCTGATATGAGATTTGATGGACATGTTATGATGGGAATAAGAGATAGTATCGTGGATAAATTTAAAATGTATCCCTTCTCCAATTACAGAACTTTTGGATCTTCGAACTGTAGGAACGCACTACGCAGTTTAAAAAAACTTTTCTTTTATCAGATAAAAGGCAGGGAGATATATAAATATAACCGAATATTCAAAAAAGGGACAAAATATACTCATAATCTTGATGAGCCTGAATTCTTCGATACGGCACCTGATTTTCAAAAAAACAGTACAACAAAAAAATATAAAGACTACTATAATCTACAGTTATATATGGACGGAGCTGAGATTCATCATTATAGTTATTACAGCAATCAACCCGATTCCATTAAACAGCAATGGGATGAAGAAATAGAAAAGTGGAGAAATGCAGAACAATGAAAATATCAATGATTATCACATTATACCATAAATCCGCTATGTATTAATACAGATACTCTAAATCCAAATATAATGAGGACAGATTTTCACTTCCTAAAAATATGAAGACTAATCTATATTATCATATCATCACACTCTTGATTATTCTATGCCCATACAGTCTTAATGCAAAGAGCAAGGATAGAAATATGATTATACCTGATAAAGATACTAAAATCGAATTCCTATCAGGCACCAATGATAATGAACAGTTTAGAATTACGGTTATTAACGATATCTATAAATTAAACATCCCGGATAAAAGTACTAAAGGGAATAGACCAGAATACAATATCACACTATCGAAACAACAGACGGATAGCATAGATTATTTACTTTCAAATATTGAGAGAAAACTTAATGTGGGTATTACCAATCAACACATACATCATAACTGGTCGGATGCAATTCTGTATGTTGATGGAGAACAAATTTACTATACTACAATTTTCCAATTACCATACAAAACTAACAGACGGAATCAAGAGATCGAGATTAACTATCATAATAATCAATACCTTGATAAACTACTGAAATTTATTATTGATCTATCACCCGTTAAATTGTATTATTGATCATTAAATCAACATGAGAACAATATTTCTGCCATATATCGTTATTGTCGCACTGATCGCATCAAAGCTTCCATGCGCGGCTGCGTCGGAGTATAACGAATTAAGTCTAACGATTGATAAATCATCTGTTTATCACGGAGATCTCTTATACCCTAAAGAGTTCAATGATTCAACATTTGAAGAATCTCTCAAAAACGGAGTGTATCTATGCTTAGGAGCAAACGATACTTTGACAGTTATAACATATAATAATGAACTTCTACAATTAAGTCCGTTTGTTAAACTATCGAAGAAACAGATCCATCGACTCTTTGAAAAATATAATATAGAAATAGGTCCGAATGAGATATCAATTTCCCACGGATGCGATTCCATGACATTTGTTCATTTCTCCTATAACCGGTGGTGGGATATTAAAGAGGCCATATTAAGCGATAAAAACGGAATAGAGATTGACCCATTTATTGTAGGGAACAGTATTATGCATATATTGAAAGGGCTACATATCGAAGATTATTATAATTCTGAATATAAAGTTATAAGAATTATCCAACCGTCTTATGATTGGATGATGAAATGGATGAAATCAAATGGCTACAAGGATGATGTAATCGACATTAACAATGATGGCCTATCTGAACTGTTTAATACAATTATAATTGATGTAAATGATAGTAAAATCAACAAGGTAAAAATTTCAGATTCCCTCAACACTCCGAACTCATTATACAACCCCAATAATATACGAACTAACAAATCATTTTTCGAGCCAAGAATCATCATCGAAAATAATAAATCGGGAAATAAGAGAACCGATATCGCGAAAATACCATCTATTATATTTATGATTGTTGATAATAACGGCATCAAAGACTATACAAAAATAACAATCCATAATGATACATTTCAATTAGTGAGAAATGAATACGACGATATAGTCGGATTCGCACTAAACGATACTCAAACAGACCACATAATAAGACGTTTATCAAAAGTAGCACAAACCAATCATTTTGGAGCAATCAATGATTATTATGATAATACCGAGGCATATCTATGGATAAACGGGAAACAGATCTATTATACATCTGAGTTCAAGTTACCAGCCGATATGACAGGATCATATTCCGAAGATAAATCTTTGGATGAACTGATAAGATATATCCTCAATTTATCTAAACAGATTAAACAGTAATCGACAGTTATGATAAATAGATCAAGTATAGTATTTGCATTGTTAATTTTTATCATTTTTCAATGCTGTACGGAATCAAAAAAGACGGTTACCGATACTCAACAAATAGAGATTAATACAACTCAGCAGCCACCGGTTGAGAAAATAAAATTGGGTGATAGCCTAAGATTGACATTAAAAATAAGCGCAGGTGGATGGTTATATAGTATTAGAATAAGAAATAATACTATTACATGTTTGAAATATACTTACCGCGAAGATACTGACGAGTATTTTATAAAGAAGGAAATTAGACTTCAGCAAAATTCAATAGATAGTCTCAAAAAATGGATTACAGAAACTGATGACAGATATCACTTATATTTATATTATAGTTACGACACTTATATGGCAACTCTCGATATAGATAGGGAGATCATATATATAGATGATGTCTTTTATATTCGTGATAATAAAATATACACTGAATCTCCATCCCTTAACAAGATTATAAATTTTATGATTGATAATTCGCCTATAGAAATCATATTACCTGATTTAGGACCATAATAATATATCCAACCAGACTACATTCGACAGTTATGGTATGAATATCTCTAAAGATGGAATAAGCTGAACTATAACAATTTCTTATATTGAGTATCCTGACATAAGAGATCTCATAAATCTTTCACCGAAAGAAATAAGACTTAACGAATTATAAATGACCCTATCCTGCTCTTACAGATAAATCATCCAATTTATTCGAATTATTTCCAATTAATATAATGCTCTAAAAATGGACAATCCTATCAAACAAATCGCTATATATGCCAATATATCGTTCATTTACTGCATTTTGACGTGTCTTTTATTGACATCATGCGACAAAAGAGTCAATATTCCATTTTCTTTACTTGTAGTAGAGTCTGATTCGGTAGTTTATAACGGCAATCGCCTTTATCCCGCTGAATTTAATGATTTAACGATAGAAAAATCTAATGAACATGGCATATACATCTGTCTTGAAATGAGTGATACGCTTATGGTTGTCACTTATAACACCGAAGTATTACGCTCGAAACCATTCCTCAAACTATCTAAAAAACGAGTGTTAGAACTTTTTGAAAATCAAGATATAGAAATTTGCCCCAGCTATATATTAATTACACATGGAAATGATTCAATCGGTTTTATTCATATGCTCGGTTATCCCTGGTGGAGTCTTAATGCCGCTGCTCTAACTGAGAATAATGGACTAAAAATAGAACCGTTTATAATTGGCAATAATATAAGATCGGTGTTCAATTCACTCTATATTGATGATTTATATGATCCTAAGTATAAATTCTTGTGTATTATTCAACTAGATGCATATCATTTCGCAAGATGGATAAACCTACAACCGGCGTATAATCAATATCTTTCGGAAAACTTTGATATGATTATAATTGAGATTGACAATGATAGGATATGCCGTATTGAAATCACCGATTTTGGAGAAAAAACAAAAAAAAGATTCGGTTCGGTTTTTGATAAATCCATCTATGGAGTAAGAATGCCACCTGTTATTAAAGCAGATTATTTGATAGATTACGATCATTAATGGATTATGTAGATTATAAAATCTATATATTAACCAATAATACAATTTACAATTATGAATAAATCAGCTTCTTGTATTATCGCCTTAGTCATATTTATAATATGCATGATTAGTCCACATATTGTTTCTTCTGAAAATCGGGTTGTGAATCATTTGAACTCCCAGAAAAAATATGATATCGAATTCATGGTTATTATTAGTGAGAGTATCGAAGAAAGTATCCGAATTACAGTAAGTAATGATTCTTGCCATATTAAACTATTTGGTGCATTTTTATGTGAAAAAGAACAATATTATTACGTTGATTCATTAGAAGCTAACTTCAAATTATCTCATAAACAATGTCACCGTATAAACACCCTTATCTCTGATATCGATAATAAAAACCATTTTGGAATCATTGCGGATTACTATGATTGCTGCGATGCATATTTATGGATCAACAAAAAGCAGATATATTATACTTCTGATTTTAAATTACCTTCTGCTATGAAAGAACAATATTCCAAAAATAAGTCTTTGGATGAACTGATAAGATATCTTATTAATTTATCTCCAAAGAATATCATAAATAAATTAGAACAAATGATAAAACAACAAGCAATAGACGGTTATGATGAATAGATCAAGGATAATATGACTACATATTTCATCAAAATATATATAACCGACAGTAAATTATAAAAATTAGAGATTATGCTTAAAATACGGTGTATGATTATCTTTATGGTCGCATTTATATTGATATTAACAGTGCCATCATGTTACAAACAAAACAACGTACAGAATTCTGAAGTAGTGTTGGATCACGAGCTAAATGGTATTAATTATATAAATGCATATTATTTTTCATATTTTGATTCAACGAATGTGGTCTATCTCGATTCGGCACTCATGTCATTTAATAGCGCATTATCCATAGTCAGTGACTCTACCGTGATGTTAAGATTATTTATACGGAAATTAAATGTATATAACTTACAGCACGAGTATGATAAAGCGATTTCGTTTATTGATAGTTGTATGTTCGAACCTTCATATAGTCAGATTCTAAAATATCGTTTTGAGGCATTTAAAGCAAGAGATAACAATGATAAGGATTATAACAGATACTTTGACAAAATAATCAATATCCTCGAAGAATATCTGAAAGAGAATCGTACTGCAATAGTTCAAGGATTGGAGTCAGGTAACATTACTCCCGTTGACCGGTTAAAAATACTGCAATATGTGTTGTATTCAACAATCCGTAATAATGACCCTACCGATATGCATATCATGTTATCGGATATGAAGAATAAATATCCTGCATCTTCGTATGATATTGACTATTTTGATTCATTTATTGATGAGACTGATCTTGAAGATAGGGTAATTTAACTTGTAAGCTAATCTATGTCTCGCATTATTTATATACTTATTTTATTATGGATCGTTTCAGCGGGAATACTCGTTTTTATGAACCATAATAACAATAAAAATGGTGATCTAATAGCAGTTACAGACACTACTGGAATAGAATTTATAATCACTATGAATATTCTCGTAGCAGAAAGCTTAAAATAAATATTCAAAACAATGATTACAACAAGCAATAGACGGTTATGATGAATAGATCAAGTATAATATTTGTATTGTTAGTTTTTATCATTTTTCAATGCTGTACAGAATCAAAAAAGTCGGTTACCGATACTCAACAACAAATAGAAATTGATACAACTCAACAGCAAAAAGAGGTTTCCCCGGTTGAGAAAATAAAATTGGGTGATAGCCTGAGGTTAACATTTAAAATAAGCTCGGGTGGATGGTTATATAGTATTAGAATAAGAAATAATACTATTACATGTTTGAAATACACTTACCGCGATGACGAGGCTATTATAAAGAAAGAAATTAGGCTTCAGCAAAATTCAATAGATAGTCTCAAAAAATGGATTACAGAAACTGATGATAAACATCACTTATATTTATATTATTGGACCGATAGTTTTCTTGCTACTCTATTTATAAATCGAAAAATTATATATCAATTTGATGATTTTACAATCAGAGAGGATAAAACATACACAGAAGTTACACCACTTAACAATATTATAAATTTTATGATTGACAATTCACCTATAGAAATCAAATTACCGGAATTAGGTCCATAGGTAATGAAGTTTATATTATATTACTTTCCAATCTACCGATTCTCTATTTTTATTATTTTTGCAATCGAATAAATCAGTAATAACCCGCTAACTCATTATCATACATAATCAACTATTATGAAACGTATTTTTCTATTTCTTGTATCACTGATGCCGGCAGCCGGAATGTTTGCGTCAGAGCCGATCATGGTGGGACACCGAGGATCGGCATGGGGCGTGGAGAACACTCTTGCCGCATTTGTAAACGGTGCTAAACATTATCCTTATCTTGAATGTGACGTGAGAATGACAGCCGATTCCGTATTCGTTATCTCTCACGATGAGTCGACCGAACGTGTCGGTGGCAAGCTCACGATCGCCGATTCGCCGATCGCCGGTCTGAAAGCCGAAAATTATCTTCAGGAACGAAACGGTCTCGCTTATGCCGGCAAGATTTTCACTTTTGAGGAATATCTGGCATTATGCGCCGAAAAAGGTGTGAAACCGCTTATCGAGTTCAAATGGACACCTGGCATCAACAGCAACGACACATCGATGATTCCTGAACTGATGAAACTCGTGGATAAGTATGGCTTCCGCGATTCCTGCATAATAATCACTTCCATGAAGCCGTGTCTTGAATTTGTCATGCAGAATTATCCCGAAGTGACAGTGCAGTTTCTCGGTGGAGCAAAATGGAAAGATAGCCTTAACTGGATTCTCGCCAACAATATCGACGTAGACCTCATCCATACGGCCATTACAAAAGAGGATGTCGATATGCTTCACGAGAAGGGCAAAAAAGTCAACGTGTGGACCATTGATGATCCTGCGCGTGCTGCCGAACTCGCTGAAATGGGTGTTGATTTCATCACAACCAACAAACTGTTGCCTGACAAGCAGTAATTGTCAACAGAATAAAAAACAGCACTCCGAAACCTTTCGACAGGATTTCGGAGTGCTGATTTTTTATTATGACGATTCTTTTCTAAAAGAATCAATCTTCTTTTTCTTTGGCCATTGCGTGACGGAAACCTTTGATCTTATTCCATCCGCCGCGGGTGAAATCGGGAACTTCAACCGGTGCGCTACCGTTTTCGAGTGAAAGCTGGGTAAGCGGAGCGAGTGAACACCATTCAGCGAGGTCATATACGTCCATATCGAGGGGCAGACCGTTACGGAGGCAATAGATCAGACGATAGTCCATGATGTAGTCCATACCGCCATGTCCGCCAACTGTCTTGGCATAATCGCCGATTTCGCGCACGATGGGATGGGTGTATTTCTCAAGGAGCGCTTTAGTCTGTTCTTCGGTGAGATACTGGTGAGCGTTGAGATCCTCATGATTGGGAACAACATCGTCGCCGAGAGCATCAGCTTCGAATGCATAACCTTCTACGGGATATTTGTTAGCAAAACCTTTGGTACCGGTAGCCTGATACATACGGCTGTAGGGACGCGGATTGATAACGTCGTGCTGAATATGGATAGTCTTACCGTTAGCAGTGCGGATCATGGTCATGGTGTGATCGGCATTCAGGAATGAGTCAACATCTTCGCCAGTAACCTCTTTCACGATCTGTTTTCCAGTGAAAGGATCAGAGTCCATAGCAACGAGAGTTGTCATGCGGTCACCACGGTGAATGTCGAGAAGCTGACACGCCGGACCCATTCCGTGAGTAGCGTAAACGTCGCCACGGTGTTTCTGATTGAAGTCGAGACGCCAGTTGTCGTGATAATATTTCCAGAACGGAGCAAGGTTGTGGATATAGCTGCCTTCAACATGAACGAGGTCACCGAGGAGTCCCTGCTGAGCCATATTGAGAGTGTTCATTTCAAAGAAGTCATAAACACAGTTCTCAAGCATCATACAATGTTTACGTGTCTGCTCCGAAGTGTTGATAAGCGACCAGATTTCATCAAGATTCATAGCCGCCGGCACTTCGATTGCAACGTGCTTGCCCTGTTCCATAGCGTAAACACCCATAGGTGCATGATTAACCCAGTCGGTAGCGATATAAACGAGGTCAAGATCGGGACGCTCAACAAGAGCGCGCCATGCTGTATCGCTTCCGGCATAAGTTTCAGCTTCGGGGAGACCGGCGTTGAGGAGAATTTGCTGTGCTTTTTCAACACGATCAGGTTCGATGTCGCAGAGAGCTACGATTTTAGTTCCGGGGATTTTGGTAAAACGCTGAACCGCACCGGGGCCACGCATTCCGAGACCGATAAATCCAACGCGTACAGTGTCGATGGGTTCTGCTGCAAAGCCAACCATATCTTCCTGACCGGCAGGACGTTCGGGAACATCAGTGTGAATTGTGCGGTCGACAGGCTCTTTAGTCGACGAGCATGCGGTTGCCAGAGCAGCCATGCCGATTACTGCAACTGCAATAAAGATCGATTTTAACTTTTTCATGTTTGATTTAATATATGATTTGGTTTTATCCTACAAAGATAAATATTTTTCCGGCGCTAAAGCTATTTATTACAGAAAAATATTACAAATGGACTCTAATACCGATACAGAATGACAAATTGGTAGCTCCGAGAGATGCGTTCTTGAATTTACTGCCAAATTCATCTCCGACACGTCCGAAGTTAGCCTTCTGCAGATTCAGATTGGCAGCCAGTCCTACCCTGCGGCTCAAACAATACTCTCCTTCAATCATGACGTTGGTAGATAAACCTGTAGTAATATCGTTACCATATCCCGAGACTCTTTCACTTAGACATGCACACCCCACGCCGATACGTTCAGTAATGATGAATCGCTGCCCTAAACTCTGGCTTAGAATAAACTGCGGGGCAAGATGATAGAGAAATACGTCTACCGTACCTAAAGTAACATCGTAATAAGAAAAATAGCCACTGAAATACAGTCCCAGGCCCCATCCGCTCTCTTTTACCCAATCGAGTGAAAAAGATGCCGTCGGGCCATGTTTAGGGTTTCCTGTAGCATCTGCAGGGATCACATAGCGGTTCAACATCCCCGAATATCCGAGATTTAACCCAATTGACACACCGGCTGCCGAATCTTTTTTTACAGTAGCCTGAGCATCCGATTCATCAATCTGAGAAACCGAAATATCATCGTCGGCCAACACAGTATTGAAACAAGAAAACATCAATAATAAGAGTAGAGTTCTAAAAAAGCGCATATTGTGATACTGATTAGGATTAGTCATTGCAAATATAGCTGTTTCATCTGACAAATAATACTTTTTAAGTCTATTTCCATTTCATTATATATCTATATATTGGTCACACCGGCTTTTTTTTGTATTTTTGTGAAATTTGAAACAACCGTCCCTAACAATGACTCGACCAAGTATCCTAATACTTTTACTTGCTCTTACTGTTCTATCGGCAAGTTCCCAGATTAGTTTCACAGGCAATTCCAATCAGGTAATAAAAGCCGATGTTCCGGCATCAACCGGATTATCATCGGTGTACGTGATGCGCAATTCCAACAACACAACCGTTGTTTACCGCGCATCATCGCCTTCAGCAAATGTGACCGTATCAACGTTTGGCAACATGGGAGCAGCCTATGCCGAGACGATAGCGATAAACCGTAATGGTGATGAATACAGTTTCCCGGCACCGGAGTCCGATCTCGGATATGTCATTACCGAAAATGACAGGCCCACCTATTTTTACATCATAAACTATGACCGTCACGCTCTCCGACTTGAAACATTAACCCATTCAGCCATTGACAGCGACTGCGCCCGTATAGCTCTGATTCTTAGCGGAAATGCAGCACCGATTCCATATTACAGCATAAACGGAAGACGGATGGAATTATCGCGCGATCTCACGCTTGCCTACACAACGCTTTCCTTCGATGAAAATTCTGAGATTTACGTTACCGAGAATGTTACTGAAAATCTCTCAGGTACTACCGGTACAATACATGTCAATCAACCGCTTTGCGCAACATCGTTCACTCTTAGCGGTGACCGGTTTCTCGAAGCATGGAATGATGCTATGGAGGTGTCATCGAATATCATCGAACCGGTTGCTGTAGATGCGAAAACCTCGGCCATACAGACTACACGTGAGGTAGACAACGAGCAGAAAGTCGATGCCAATCTCGGAGGATCGGCACCTGTCGACATCACATTCACCGCTTCAGTCACCGATGCAGCAATTTTCCATGAATGGCAATTCGCATCTGATCCCGAATTCGACATTATCGACTTAAGATTCAACGATCTTAAAGTTGACTACACATTTCATGATGCCGGCACGACATACGTGAGATTCGTGGCTGCTAACAGTGACGCCAGCTGCGAGTATTATTCCGAGACCTATGAAGTTTTTATCGGAGAATCACGTCTCGAATGTCCGAATGCTTTCTCTCCCCGTTCCACCCCTGGGATCAACGACGAATGGAAAGTCAGCTACAAATCGATAACATCATTTGAGTGTCACATCTTTAACCGTTGGGGCGTAAAAGTGGCAACGCTTAATCACCCGTCGCAGGGGTGGGACGGACGCCATAACGGCAAACTCGTTCCGGCAGGCGTTTATTTCTATGTAATAAAAGCTACCGGAGCCGACGGTCATAAATATAATCTGTCGGGCGATATCAACATCCTCAACTCCAAAGATAACAAAGTACAATCATCAACGCCCGATGCCTGATCTACTGCTACTAAAACCTGAATAGAAACAGAACACCACACAATGACACAAAAAATAATAATTTCGGCAATAGCTATCGCTTTCGCCCTGAACGCATGCGCGTCGACCGACAATAATAGTCCTTTGGTAATGAACAGCGATGATGTAGCGAACACCGAGTTCTCCATTGTTCTCAGTCCTTCGGTACCATCAGAAGTCACATTTGCCGGTCAACCGATAAATCTTGACCGTACCGACATGTTCGAACGCTTCGATCGCGAACTTACATCCATTGCCTACACCCACGGCACGACGTTGCTTATGATAAAACGGGCCAACAAATATTTCCCGGTTATGGCTCCTATATTGAAAAAGAACGGGATTCCTCTTGATTTCCTCTATCTGGCATGCGTGGAAAGCTCACTTAACCCACGAGCCATATCCCCTGCCAAAGCAGCCGGATTCTGGCAGTTCTTGCCATCGACCGCACGGGAATACGGCCTTGAGGTAAACGATTACGTCGATGAGCGATTCAATATCGAGAAAGCTACCGAAGCGGCTGCACGATATCTAAAATCGGGATATCGCCGTTATGGCAACTGGGAGAGTGTCGCCGCAAGCTATAACGGCGGAATGGCGCGAATCTCAAAAGAACTTGCCTCGCAGCAACAGAAATCGGCGTTTGACCTCTATCTGACAGAGGAGACATCGCGCTATATGTTCCGGATTCTTGCGATGAAAGCGATACTTGAGAATCCATCAGCCTACGGATATAGAATCGAACCATCGCAACTCTACTATCCCGTAGCTACAAAAGTTATCGAAGTAGACTACCCTGTCGAGGATCTGCCTCAATGGGCTACCGATAACGGCACCACCTACCAGTGGCTGCGCGAACTCAATCCCTGGATCAGGGCAAAATCACTACCGAACAAATCGGGTAAAAAATACTATATTCATGTTCCCGACGGCAAAAAATCATTAAGCCGGTCGGCAAATGCAAAAAAGGTGTTTAATATAAATGATTGAAATGTCGGATAACAACATACAGTCCACGCAGCCGCTCGACTGCGTGGAAGTGATCGGTTCACGGGTTCATAACCTTAAGAATATCGACGTCACCATTCCCCACAATAAACTGACGGTAATAACCGGCCTTTCAGGTTCGGGAAAATCATCACTTGCCTTCGACACTATATTTGCCGAAGGACAGCGTCGTTATATCGAAACATTCTCGGCCTACGCGCGCAACATGCTCGGATCGCTCGAACGTCCCGATGTGGACAAAATATCAGGACTCAGCCCGGTTATAGCCATCGAACAGAAAACCATCAATCGAAACCCGCGTTCAACAATCGGCACTACCACAGAAATTTACGACTATCTTCGACTTCTGTATGCCCGGGTAGCCACAGCACGCAGCTATATTACCGGAGAGCCGATGGTAAAATATACCGAGGAAAAAATAGTAGACCTGATACTCAATAAATATTCGGGGCATAGAATCTATATTCTTTCTCCACTCGTCAAAAACCGAAAGGGACACTATAAAGAGTTATTCGAGAATCTTAGAAAAAAAGGGTATCTTCAGGTTAGGACCGACGGAGAGATGAAAGAAATTTCTCTTGGAATGAAACTCGACCGATACAAAAATCACTCCATTGAACTGGTAATCGACAAACTCAAGGTAGCCGATAAGGATATCCAGCGTCTGCGCGACTCGGTTTCAACCGCCCTTCGTCAGGGCGAACGTCAGCTCATGATCTATGATGCCGATACTGAAACAATCGGTCACTACAGTCAGTCTCTTATGGACCCTGTCAACGGACTGAGCTATCGCGAACCGTCGCCCCACAATTTCTCGTTCAACTCACCGCAAGGGTACTGCCCGTGCTGCAAAGGTCTCGGCACAATCAACATCGTTGACCGTCAGAAAATGATACCCGATGAGTCGCTGTCGATCTATAAAGGTGGAATAGTTCCGCTCGGTAAATATAAAAACTCACTGATATTTTCCCAGATAGAAGCTATCTGCAAGAAACATGGAGCTGATCTCAAGACTCCTATCCGGGAACTACCCGAAGAAGCGGTCAACGAGATTCTAAACGGCACCCCCGAACGGCTGAACATTGTTTCCGACAATATCGCTTCAGGTTACTTCTTCACGTTTGAAGGGATTATAAAATATATCGAGATGCAGCAGGACGACGATGCCGATGAGTCGGCAAAGAAATGGAGCGGGAAATTCTTCTCCCGAACAGTCTGTCCCGAATGTAAGGGTGACCGTCTCAACCGCGAGGCACTCCATTTTTTCATCGGCGATAAAAATATTGCCGACCTGACGCGCCTCGACATATCCGACCTGCTTGAATGGAGCCGAAACGCCATCAACGATCTTGCACCTACCCAACAGATAATCGCCCGTGAGATACTCAAAGAGATCAGTTCACGGCTCAGCTTCCTTGTCGACGTAGGTCTCGATTACCTGTCACTCAACAGAAATTCAGCCACTTTGTCGGGCGGAGAAAGCCAACGTATCAGACTGGCTACACAGCTCGGATCAGAGCTGGTAAACGTTCTGTATATTCTCGATGAACCGAGTATCGGACTCCATCAGCGCGATAATAACCGCTTGATCAGTTCGCTAAAACGTCTGCGCGACGCTTCTAACTCCATCATCGTTGTTGAACACGACAAAGATATGATGCTCGAAGCCGACTATGTAGTCGACATAGGCCCGAAAGCGGGAAGATACGGTGGTGAAGTAGTTTTTCAGGGAACGCCTGCTGAAATGCTTAAGCAGTCGACATTAACCGCCGACTATCTTAACGGAACTCGCACAATTCCGATTCCGCCGTCACGTCGCCAGGGCAACGGCTCATTTATAGAACTGCTTGGTTGCACGGGTAATAATCTCAAGGATGTAGACCTGAGAATACCGTTGGGAACAATGACCTGTATCTGCGGTGTATCAGGCAGTGGGAAGTCATCGCTGCTAAATGCCACGCTACAACCTATTATCAGCGCACAGTTCTACCGCTCACTTCAGGAACCGCTACCCTATCGTGAAATCCGTGGACTTGACAATATCGATAAAGTTGTTACAGTCGATCAATCACCGCTCGGCCGCACTCCGCGGTCAAATCCGGCAACATACACCGGTGTATTCTCCGACATCAGGAATTTGTTTGTAAACCTGCCGGAGGCACGCATCCGAGGTTATCGTCCGGGACGATTCTCGTTCAACGTATCGGGAGGACGATGCGAAGCCTGCAGCGGAAACGGTTACAAGACTATAGAGATGAACTTTCTGCCCGACGTTCTGGTTCCGTGCGAGGTTTGCGGAGGCAAACGCTATAACCGCGAGACGCTTGAAGTGCGTTTCAAGGGGAAATCAATAGCTGATGTTCTCGACATGACTATTAATCAAGCCGTTGAATTTTTCGCATCCCAACCGGTGATACTGAATAAAAACAAGGTGCTGCAAGAGATCGGCCTCGGATACATCAAACTCGGACAGCCATCGTCGACACTCTCCGGAGGAGAAAACCAGAGAGTAAAACTGGCTACCGAACTGGCAAAACGCGATACCGGCAAAACGCTTTTCATACTCGATGAACCAACTACCGGACTCCACTTCGAAGATATCAAGACACTGCTCGGAGTGTTGAAACGGTTGGTAGATAAAGGAAATACCGTTCTCGTTATCGAGCATAATCTCGATGTGATAAAGACAGCCGACTACATCATCGATATGGGACCAGGCGGAGGAAAGAACGGAGGCCGTATAATCGCTGAAGGAACGCCTGAGGAAATAGCGCTGACCGACTCTCCTACAGCTCAATTTATCAGAAATGAACTTGAATCACAATAATAAAACCCCGAAAATATCGGCAAGAGCCGATTCGACTTTCCCATGTCGAATCGGCTTTTTCTATGGGAACGGTTGCGGGATTCGGGAACGGTTGCGGGAACGGTTGCGCTATTTTTTGTCGATAAAAATTTCATCAATACATTATATAAATCTAATTTTGGTCCAACAAAATAACTAACCCTGTTTTTTCTATTCGAAACAGAAAGGAACAATCAATAATCTAAAAACCAGATAAAGAGCCGCGAGTAAAACGCACTCTGAAAAAAACTATCACCCCAAATAAATCAATCAACAATGAGTCAAATTTCCAAAAAGAACTCCGTTATGGTTCTGGCTACACAGTTTGCCAACCTCGGAGACTGGACAGTTGAACAACAGTTTGTATTGCAAATGGGATCATCCTATCTGCTTGCACACGGAATCGGTACTCCGCTTGAAAAGGATGCTACCACTACCATTGAAATTCCCGAAGACGGCGACTATAATCTTTTAGTACGCACCAAAAACTGGACCCGCTACTGGTCTGAAGGTCCAACTCCAGGTCGTTTCCAAGTTATTATCGATGGAACTCCCGACACTGTTGACTTCGGAACTGAAAAAGTTGAATGGCACTGGCAGAAAGGGTCTAAAATCAATCTTAAAAAAGGTACCCACACTATAGCACTCCATGACCTCACCGGTTTTGACGGACGTTGCGATGCAATCATCCTGACTACTTCCGATGAAGTTCCGGGTGATTCACTCGAAGCCTACAAAGAGATCCGCAAAGAACTTATCGGTGAAGAGAAAGCTGAAGACAAAGGCAAATTCGACCTCGTTGTCGTTGGAGGCGGTATGTCGGGTATCTGCGCAGCTATCGCAGCAGCTCGTTTCGGCATCAAAGTAGCTCTTATACAGGATCGTTACATTCTCGGCGGTAACAACTCATCGGAGGTCAGAGTAGGTCTTTGAGGTCAGATCAACGTTGCCCCCTACCCTTCTCTCGGCTACATTTTCAATGAAATCGGTCCCGACCGTATCGGTAACGCCCGTGGCGCATACCACTATCAGGATCACAAGAAGATGGATGTGGTTCTCGCTGAGAAAAATATCACCCTCTTCCTCGGCTATACCGTTGACGCCGTTGAGATGAAAGGCAATAAGATTGTTGCTGTCGAAGCAGTTGAAGCTACAAAACAGAACCGCATCAGAATCAGCGGTCGTTACTTCTCTGACTGTACCGGCGACGCTCACCTGGCAGTTCTCGCAGGCGCAGAAACAATGATGGGCCGCGAATCACGCGAAGAATACGGCGAACGTCTTGCTCCCGAAAAAGCCGATGACATGACTATGGGTGTTTCAATCGAATGGTACTGCGAAGACTGGAACACTCCCTGTGAATTCCCCGATTCACTCGACTGGGGTCTGAAACTTGACGAATATACTGTTGAACCTGTTCACCGTGCCAACTGGTACTGGGAAGTGGGAATGAACGACGATCAGGTTGCCGATGCTGAAAAAATCCGCGACTATGGTATGTACGTTGCATACTCTACCTTCTCATACTGTAAGAACCGCTTCTCAAAGAAAGAAGACTGGATCTGCACTCACCTTACCTGGGTTTCCCACGTTTCCGGAAAACGCGAATCACGTCGTATCAAAGGTGATTTCGTTCTCCGCGAACAGGATCTCACCCGTCCGATCCGTCATGAAGACGAAACCTGTACTACAACATGGCGTATCGACCAGCACTATCCCCTTGAAAAGAACGCTAAAGATTATCCCGGTGCTGAATGGCTCTCTTACGGAGTTCTCACCCCGATCGACTTCTATGCACTCCCCTACCGCTGCTTCTATTCTAAAGACGTCGACAACCTGTTCATGGCCGGCCGTAACATCAGCGTTACCCACATCGCTCTCGGATCGGTACGCGTGATGAGAACATGCGGTATGATGGGAGAAGTTGTTGGCCTTGCAGCTACAGTGTGTGCAAAACATGACGCTACACCGCGCGACATCTACACTACCTATTTCCCGGAACTTCAGGAACTCATGAAGAAGGGTGCCGGAAGAACCGATGTCCCCTATACTCAGTTCTACCACCAGGTTGACCGCACCGGTCACTGGGCAGAGGACAGGTAATCAGCCCCACATTCACATTACGATTTTGTGAAAGCCGTCGGTCTAAGCCACAAACAGTCCGACGGCTTTCTCTCAATTATCAATCTCTATAATCCCTTAAATCATTTTAATCACATTTACTAATAATCTTATGTCATGAGTATTATTGACTGGATCATCATTATTCTGTTTCTTGTAGGACTTACCGCGATAGGGTTCATGTTCTCGAAAAAAAACAAAAACATGGAAGACTACTTCCTGGGCGGCCGATCAATGTCGACCTGGATGGTGGCTCTCGCAGCGACCGGAACTTCAATCAGCGCCGGAACATTCGTTGGTTCACCTGAACTCGGATTCAACAGCAACCTTACTTACCTCATGCTCTGTGTTGGAGCGATCTTCGGTGGAACGCTCGTTGCCGCGTTTGTACTACCGAAACTCTACAATGCCGACACTATCACGATCTACGGTTATATCGGTGACCGATTTGACGAGACTTCGAAACGTTCAACAAGTATAATGTTCCTTCTCGGTCAGCTCTTTACTTCAGGATCACGCCTGTTTATCGCCGCAATCGCCGTATCGGTAATCCTCTACGGAACAATAGAATTCCAGTTCATAATGTATTCAATAATAATCCTCGGCGTCATCAGTACGATCTACACTATGGCGGGCGGTATCAAAGGACTCATCTACATCGATACAATACAGATCCTTGTGGTTATCGGTACGGGAATCGCCGCTCTTGCGCTGATCTACTTCACCATGTCAGATTCATTCTCGTTCGGCGACATTATGTCGGCTCTCGAAAATGGAAAAGTAAAGAACAGCGCCGGTGAATGGGTTGGAAGCAACAAACTTCAGGTATTTGACACTTCACTCGCGTTCGACGTCCCCTATAACCTCATTGGAGCGCTCATAGGCTGTACCATATTCAAATTCGCCCAGTTCTCTACCGACCAGGAATTCGTTCAGCGTCAGCTAACATGTAAGTCGGTAAAAAAAGCAGGTGTATCACTCGTTTATTCACAGATTCTTTCTCTACCGATCGTTCTCATCTTCCTTGCGATCGGAATGCTTCTTTTCGTAAAATATTCAGCTGACACTGCAGGCGATACATCGGCATTCTGGACCGATGCACGCGACTTGTTCCCGCAATACATCTGTAACCACGTTCCCACCGGATTGCGCGGCATCATGGTTATCGGTCTGCTTGCGGCTGCTCTTTCGAGCTTCAACTCGGCCATCAACTCAATGGCCAGCAGCTTCGTTTCCGACATCTATCTGCCCCTTAGCAAAAAATACGGACGATCTGTAAACACCGACAGCGAACAGATATCATCATCAAAGAAGATGGTTATCTTCATCGGTCTCGTTCTTACCGGTTTCGCGATCTTCACCGCTGTCCTTCAGGAACAGAGCGGTCTCAATCTCGTGGACTTCGCTACCGGTGTGATGTGCTTCTCTTATGCAGGTATGTTAGGCGTGTTCATGTGCGCTCTTTTCACAAAACGTGGCAGCACTCTCAGCGTCAACACTGCTCTCATCGTAGGTCTGCTCGTTGTGCTTTTCCTGCAACCATACATCTTCGGTCCGTTCACCGAATCTGTATTCGGAACCAAAATGTCAATCGCCTGGACTTGGTGGTGTCCCATCGGTGCAGTAATCAGCTTCCTTATCTGCATCATGGGTAAAAAATCTGAGAAGGCCGTAAAAACCGCTCAAAACTAATATCATCCGACTGAAACAATGAATCAGATCAAATATTCTCTCATAGCGCTCGCATTGCTGGTAAGTTTCACCGGCAATGCAGCGAAATATAACGTATCGGGAACAGTGTATGCCGATGGTAAACCGGCCAAAGATGTTCTTGTTAGTGATGGACAACTTATTGTAAAGACCGATAAGAACGGACGTTACCGTATGGCCAGCAAGAAAGCTGACGGAACCGTATTCGTGATCACTCCATCGGGATATGTTGCACCGTCGACCGACAATTTTCAACCTGCATTTTGGGCGCTCCTCGATAAGGACGTGAAAAAAGCCGAGACCCATGATTTCAATCTCGTTTCTGAAAATCAGGGAAACTTCACCGTTCTATTCCCGACCGATATCCACATCGTAAACGAAGATGAACGCGATGATATACATAAATACGAAACGATCGCACTGCCGGCAATAAAACGGATTTCATCGGAATATGCCCAGAACGGTCCTGTATATGCTATGAATCTCGGTGACACATCCCACGATGTGTTCTGGTACGACAACGATATGAAACTCGATAAAGTTATTGCATATCTTGCCGAAAAAGGATTCCCCGCGCAGGTCTACAGCGTTTCGGGTAACCACGACAACGATGGTGCGATCAGTGGAGAAAATGTCGACGAACGCGCTGCATGGCTCTATCGTCAGGTTCTCGGTCCGGCTGCCTACTCGGTGAACATCGGCAACACCCACTGGGTGATGCTCGACAACATTATCTATAAAAATCTACCTACCGACAAACCCAAAGCAAAAGGTATCGCCGGTGACCGAAGCTACGACATTGGCTTCACTCCCGAACAACTTGAATGGATGAAAGCCGACATTGCACTTGTCCCCGACTCTATGGAAATTTTTATCGGTTGCCATGCTCCGCTCGTGTTCAACCGTAAACACGGCACACTTCTTACCGATCCGGCCCAGCTCGACCAACTGAACGAGATATATAACCGTTTCGACAAAGTGACCGTTGTATCGGGACATGCTCACCGCGACCTCTATCAGCACAAGGAAAAATATCCCCGCTTCGAACAGTATGTGTTCGTTGCCACCTCGGGAAGCATCTGGTGTACTCAACCGGGATGCCAGATTCTCGGTAACGACGGTAGCGACGGCGGTATATGGCTCGCTCAGTTCAAAAACGGGAAAAATAACGGTATCGAATTCCGCAGCTACTTACCCGGCAACAACATGTTCCGCGCATACGACCTCAACGAAGTAGGACGCTACTATCGTCTTGACAACGTCCTCGAATATCAGCGCAAGCTCTACCCCAACCGCGTTAACTTTGCCGATCCGCAGTATAAAAATAAAGTTATGGTAAACTTCTGGGGCGACCGCGAGGACCTGAAGCTCGAGATGATCCAGGATGGCAAGAAACTCGATATTGTTAAAGTTGAGAATATCGAGGATCCACTCTATAACATCAGCGTTTATGCGCCCAACACTGTAAAGGAAGGTGCCTACAAGAAATCGTGGGACAACATTATCAACGCCCACATGTATCTCGCTCAGGCAACCGATGCTACATCGCCGGTCGAAGTGCGTGTCGTTGACTCAAACGGTAACATCGTATGTTCCGAAACTGTAATCCGTCCGAAAACATTTGATAAAAACGCACGATAATCCGTATCATAACATGAAACCGCTGAAAACTACCGCAACCGCACTGATGACCGCGCTCACGGCAGCCGCAGCATCGGCAGCCGACAAGCCAAATATCATCTTCTTCCTCGTCGATGACTACGGTTGGAGCGAAACATCGCTCCCGATCGGTGAAGAGGTCTACCCAAACAACCTCAAGTTCCGCACTCCTAACATGGAACGCCTTGCTCAAAGGGGAACGCTGCTGACCAATGCGTACGCTTGCCCGGTGTCAACACCGACACGTGCCAGTCTAATGACCGGAATGAATGCGGCTCATTCGAAAATAACAAACTACTGCTCGCTGTTCAAGGATCGTCCGTCGGATGCTATCGGGGGACGTCCGGGAACTACCAACCCCAACGAGGATGATATTTTCGCTAACCCAGAATGGAACCATAACGCCTACTGCCCCGTTTCATTCCAGAACCATGCCGACAGTCTCAGATACGGACTGAACCACACCCAGTTCGCCACTCCGATGGTTGAGCTTCTCCGCGATGCAGGTTACTATACCATCCATGTTGGTAAAGCTCACTGGGCGCCGGCCGGACATCCCGGATCTAATCCCTACAACATGGGATTTATGGTACAGATCGCCGGATCGGGAAACGGTCATCCCAAAAGCTATCAACCCGAAGAGTATTACGGCAACATTCCCGGACAGGGCGACTTCAGCTCTATCCAGAACATGTCGCAATACTACGATTCGGGCGTGCATCTTTGCGAGGCGCTTACGCTTGAAGCACTGAAAACACTCGAGACACCCATCAAACGCGATGAACCGTTCTATCTTTATCTCTCGCACTACTCGGTTCACACCCCCATTCAGCGCGACAACCGCTTCATACAGCATTACCTTGATGCCGGCCTTGATGAAAATGCAGCCCGCTACGCTTCGATGGTAGAGAGTATGGACAAGAGCCTCGGTGACGTTCTCGACTACGTTGATCAGAAAGGTATTGCCGACAACACCATCATCATTTTCTACTCCGACAACGGAGGTCACTGTCTGGCACACGATAAAGGAGGCGAACCACACACACAGAACCTCCCGCTGCGTGAAGGAAAAGCATCGTGCTACGAAGGCGGTGTAAGAGTGCCGATGATGGTTGCATGGCCCGGACACATTGCCCCCGGAACAAGAATAAACACTCCGGTCATCAACGAAGATTTCTTCCCATCTATTCTTGAACTCGGAAACGTGTCGGACTACACAACCGCTCAGGAACTCGACGGAACAAGTTGGGTTAAACTCGTGACCGACGGTTCCAACAAGGTTGCCGAAGCGATGAGCCGAGGTGAAATCAAGAACCAGAAGGAGGCCAACAATTACGTGCTGCCCGAATCGCTCACCGGAATCTCACCCGAACGCGAACTCATCTTCCATTATCCCCATCAGTACCGCGTGGAAGATCAGGACGATATTGACTTCCTCAGCGCGATACGCCGCGGCGACTGGAAACTCGTTTACCGTATGCACACCGGCGAACTCGAACTTTACAATCTCAAAAACGACCTGGGCGAACAGAAAAACGTTGCCGCTCAGAACAAGAAGATCGTGAAAGACCTCGCCAAAGCTCTCAGCGACCGTCTGCGTGCTTGGGACGCATCAATGCCCACTGTCCGTGCAACCGGCAAAGCCGTACCGATGCCCGACACTCTGCTCTAAGCTCTTATAACCGTAACGTAAATAATAGAGGTTGCGCCACGACTCAGTTGGCGCAACCTCTTGTGTGTTATATCATAGGTACTTGTCAATCCCGTTATCACAACGTATTGGCTGATCAGCTCTCTGACTATAGCTGAAATTCAATTCCTTATTTGACATATATTTATCCTCATGCCATAGATGGAACAGTATACCTGCAAATTTCAGATGCAACTTTTTTAATCCATAAGCTTGCAGACGGCGGCCGAAATCGCCATCTTCACCTCCCCAACCTTCGAAAAACTCATCATAGCCATTCACTTTAATAACATCATCGCGGAAAAATGACATATTACAGCCTAATGCAGTCTCTTTGTTCCGTCGATAATAAGGAGCAAGCAAACGAGCTATATACGGCATATAGAGCGAATTTTCCGGCTTGCTTTCAATCCCAGGGGTATAGAAATGGAGCGGTATCAGACGGCATTTTCCACAAAGCTTATCAGTTAGCCGAGGTCCGAGATTAGTCCGCCCACCCTTTACATAGAATCCGCGCCGGGCAAAACTCAGGTGATCTTTAACAAAATGACGATGCATAATAACGTCCCCGTCAATCTCTATTATATAATCTCCTGATGCCGCCGCAATACACTTGTTGCGCATCATAGCGAGCCTGAAACCGTTATCTTCATGCCATACATGAATTATCTTTACCGGTGACTCGTCACGTAATGAGTCAAGGGTCTCACGCGTTATATTATCCGATCCATCATCTCCTATTATTATTTCATCGGGTAAAACCGATTGTACAAAGGCGCTACGCAAACAAAGAGCAAGCGCATCAGGGCGGTTATAAGTGGAAATTATCAGCGATGTTTTCATTTTTTCAGATATCTTACATCAAATCCTTCTATCAACGATGTTATTTTCTCCTTGAAAGTCTTTTTTCTGCGCCATGAAGCTGCAAAATGATGAATTGAAACCGTATTCGGTGTTACATGAATTTCTCCTGTGTACCAATTCTTCCCACAAAAGAAATCGTTCGGGAATATGGTCGGCCACTCTACTGCAGGTACTTTCGGCAACACTCTTTTGGTTAGTATCTTAGTATTCGGAGTTCTTACTGTATGCCCCCATATGTTTATAAAATGAGTTTTATTATAATAATTCAGAAAAGCCTTCAGCCATGCAGTTCCCGGTTCACTACCCATCAGACCGGTACCTAAAAGATCGTGTTCGACACCAAGAAATGACCTGACCGACAAAAAAGGATCAAAACTGCCTAAAACTTCTACGTCCGTATCAATATATATACCACCTACTGTATATAGCGCATACACGCGGCACACATCCGACAAGTGAGCATAATTACCCGTCAAACATGCTTCACGTGAATAATTACATAGATTAATATCAAAATTATTCTCATTCCACTCGATTATCTCGTAATCAGGCAGATATTCTTTCCAAGTAGATAGATAACGATAAAATTCCTTAGGTTTATCCTTTGGTCCGAACCAGCAGTAATGCAATTTTTTAGGTATCATAATTTCTTTAGTCTCTTCTTAAAATCATATCGGCGATCATGACGCTTTTTAATATCTATGGCTTTACTCATTAACCTACGTGGCATCTCGCGATAAAACAGATACTGGCCGACAAAATATAAATAATCATCATCCAACGATGAGAAACGGCATATATTACGGAAACATTCGTTCAATGGTATCATCACCCCATGTTTATAAAACCGCATCCTGTTAAGATCAATCAGACTAAACTTAAAATCTCCATTCGTGTCACGTGTTACGCGTACATTAGTATTATTAAGATCATCATGAAGTATCCCTTTCTCATGTAAATAAGCCACGAATTTCGCAAAAGCCGACAGACACTCACGTCCGTAACTGACCACACACTCATATAGTGAAACCGACTCCTCGTAATCGCAAATATAGCATGAACGATCAAGAGTATTCATTACTCCCCTCCAATCGATGTAACCAACCGGATCAGGAGTAGCTACTCCACGATCGAGCAATTCAAGTGCATTGGCAAACGACCGTTGCGCCTTTGACTTCCTGATCGCGTATATTATTCTACTCCATAAAGTTCGCCCAAACTCTTTCTTTACAAGAATACGTCCATTTAACCGACAGCGACTGATCCGGTTACGCGCATCATGAAGTAAGACTTCACCGCCATTACTCTCAAGCACAAAAGCCAGCAACTCATTATCGGTAATACCTAAAAAACTGTTTACTTCAACAACTACGCTCATCCTCTATCGGCCGACTTTGATATTCTATAACTTTCGAGAGCAACATAATTTGATAAATCATTGCCATATATGATCGTATAACCCCTCTCTTACCGTCTTTAAAACCGCCACCAATTATATAGTTCTTAATGAAAAACCACCACGGGCGAAAAAGAAGTTTACCTATACCATACTTCTTATTACTCCTTTTCGGTACTTCATAATCGGAATATACGTTAAGTTTTTCTATACGTTTTGACATGTTTGGATCATCAAGATGCCATAGCGAAAGTTCCTTACGAGCAGGAATATTATAAACCTTCCCATCGATTGCTGGTCGAGAATGAATCACGGCCGGCCATACGGCCCGATCCTTTTGAAAGAAACGCAACTGATAATCGGGAGTACCTTTGGCATAGTCACCCATAAAACTATTAATACGGGAAACTGCGAGCGCGCCATCAAACTGAGAATCACTTATCTTTTCATACAGATAGGATCTTAACGTATCCGGTACAATTTCATCGGCATCTACCACAAATACCCATTTATTTGTAGCTGAATGGATAGCGAAATCACGTGCCGGCTCACATATGCGATGCTCACCTTTTGGGAAATTAACAATCCTACAACCGTATCGGCGGGCGATATCGCACGTATTATCCGTGCTTTCCATATCGCATACAACGATTTCATCGAAATTTTTAACGCTATCAAGAACCTTATCAAGATGCCTCGTGGCGTTGTAAGTATTAATTACAACTGAAATTTTACGACACATAATAATTAATTGGATATTCGTCTTTACATTCTTCTCCTAAATTAGAAACTCTAAATCTTTACCCGTAAGAGTGAGTATTACAAATCTCAATAAAATTAACAATACCAACACCTTACCTATATGTACTCAAAATCTATGCGGCATGCTTCGATATATGAAAACATGCCGCATGTATGATACATTTCAAGATTATCAGCACTTGTTTCATTCATGACTTATATAAGCCAATATCAAGATTTTACTCCGTTTTTCAAGATTGGTGCTGAATCTGAGGGACATGAAATTTAGAAACAGAAGCCAACTTTCGCAGCAAAATCGCCACTATTTATACCATATTTCTTGTGTTTATAAGCCTGTATAAAATCTGTACCGTATTGTACTCCAATGTACAGAGTTTTAACATTAAAACCTATTCCGACTTGCCATCCCATCTGGAAACGATTCCAGGTTTCGTTCTTACCCATTTTTTTCTTATCAAATAGGCTTATCCATTTAGAATCTTCATCATCATCATAATCGTCATAATCATACCAATCATCATAATCATACGAAAAATCGTACTTCTGGCGTCCCATAGCATGCAGTTTAAAATTGAGGCCAATAAAAGGTGCAATATTCATATTTTCACCAATTGCAAATCTATAAGTATAATTAACTGGTATTGAGAAAGAGAAACGCTGGAGCTTTAATGTCACTTCCTCATCATAATCTTCATCTGTCACTGAGCCAGCGCCAAATTGCAACTTTACTCCACTCTCAATGAACATTGGATAAGCTTTACTAATACTAAAACCATGAATATATTCAAAACCTACTCCATTTAGACTCATACCATCTTCACCGTTAAAAAAATGCTTCATTTTGTCATTAGCGCCAAAATGAGTGTTTTCATAAGATAATGTGATTCGGTTATAGTCATTGGTATTCGCTACCGAACTTACATTAGAACTACCAGTTGTAAACTGTGCGGATACAGACATCGCAACTCCAAGAAATGCGACAAAAATTACTTTTTTTTGCATAATAAATGATTTTAATTAAAAATTGATTAACCCTCGTATTTTATTCATATGTTAAACGCCAGATATTAGCAACGCCATTTGCACTACCCCGTTGTGAGACAAAATATATATATTTCCCATCGGTACTCCATACCGGACTTAAATCATCGGCTGCATGATATGTTACTTGGCGCAAAGATGTCCCATTTATATTAACAGTATAAACATCTGTATTCCAATATATATTATTTCCATCCTCTATTTTAGTTCCACCTACAATCGCAAGCGTATTACCATCAGGAGAAAGAGCAGGCGAAAAGAATGAGGTATTCGGACGTGAAAGCACACACTCCTCAACACCTGTATCAAGATTAATACGCCATATTTCACCAATACCGTTATTCGGACGAGCTACATATACCGATTTTCCATCAGGTGACGGCTCTGGATTCATACCGTTAAAGTAACTTGATAACTGATTCCTGATAATATCATAAGCCCAAATACTTATACTTTTGGCTTCCTGCCGAGCAAATATAATTATATCGTTATTTGGTGAAAATACCGGTGAATAATCAAGATCCCCCGATGTTATCTGGCGACATATAAAACTCCCTGAGGTATTTGTTGTGAATATTTGATTTGTTTTTCCCTTACTTTCAGCAAAACATATTTGAGAGCCATCTGGTGAATAAGAAAAATCAACAACTGACCCACGATTAGTTTTTTGGCTTGCACCTCCTTGTTGAATTAAACTTTTAACAAATATATTATTACCATTGTTGCGTCTGGAAATGAATGCGATATCAGAGCCATCGGGTGATATATCAATAATACGATTTGTGTACCAACGTACATTTGACCTATCTCTTTTAACGAAAGGCATACAAACATAATCATTATCAGCTGTTATTTTTACAAACTGCATACCTGTTTCTTGCGGAACCTGCACCACTGAATAATCCACACTTTGGGCATTACCTTTTAAACCAGTAAATAAGAGGATTAATATAACTGATCTCAAAAATTTAATATAATCCATGTTTATTATATATTAAAATGTCATTGTATTTAATCATTAAGTACGCTCTCTTAATAAGAGATTTATATGCTACGTAAAATATTAATTATCAATATCTTTCTTGACGACAGTTTTCTATATTTGTAAACATTCAGTATATATTTTTTAGAAAAAGCTACAATGCCCTTGTGTTTTATTTGTTTATTAAGCAAAAACTATTTAAATTTGCGCAGCATAACTCTCTCTTATTAAGAGATTTACAACTTTAATAACTGTATCCCAATTAAAGTTTGATCCGATCCTTATAATCAGTGACTCAGCAATACCCATATCTTAATTTAATCCCGTATACTATATGTGAAGTATTATGCTAATCAAATTCTTTTTGTAACTTAGCCGAAAACTACACAACACGCTAAACTTTATAACGTATGATCAGAAATATAGCGCTGACATTGCTTCTTATTATAATGACGGTCTCAGGTGCAGCGGCTGAAAGAGTCGATGCACGCAAATTCGGAATACTGCCTGATACTTACCGGAGCATGACTGACGGTATGATCGCGGCAATGGAGTATTGCAAATCGCATCCCGGAACTACTCTTGTATTCGAACCCGGCCGTTACGATATCTGGCCCGAGGGAGCCGTTAGAAAAGAAGTGTACGTTTCCAACACATCATCAGAATCGGAGTGTAGTTCCAAAATAAAGTGCTTCGGCATTTTTCTCGACAGTCTTGAAAACGTAGTTTTCGACGGTAATGGCGCAACGTTCATGATGCACGGCGATATAACCCCTGTTGCCGTCCGCCATTGCAAAAACATAAAGCTAACCCGTTTTGAAGTGGATTTCGAGCGCCCCGGAGGATCAGAACTTACCTATACTTCAGTAAAACCAGGGTGCGTTGAAATGAGCGTACACCGCGACACACGCTACGAGATCAGGAACGGACGTATTAATCTTATCGGTGAAGGATGGCGATCGAATATAATCCATTGCATCAAATATACTCCCGACAACCGTCATTTCGTTTACAGCGGCGACTGGCAGGTGCTTGAGAAATCGCCTGTTAAGGAATTATCACCGGGACTTCTGCGATTCGAGACACCGGCCGATTTCAAACCCGAGATCGGTGCTACACTCACGCTGCGCGACATCATCCGACGTCAAACCGGCATGCTTCTGCTCGAGAACAACGGCGTCGAGCTAACGGACATAAACGTGAGATACATGCATGGACTCGGTATTGTCAGCCAGTTCTCGCGCGATATAACGATGCGTCGCGTGAATTGTAAGCCATCCGATACATCGGGCCGTCTGCTCGCGTCATCGGCCGATTTCATGCACTTTTCGGGATGCAGTGGCCATATAACTGTCGAGGATTGTAACTTCGCCGGAGCGCATGACGATTTCATCAATGTTCACGGAACAAACCTCAGGATTATGTCGCACGACGGCGATTCGACGCTGACAGCACGTTTCATGCACCATCAGAGTTACGGATTCGATGCGTTCCACGACGGCGACACGGTTGCTTTTGTAAACCCGAAGACAATGAGACGGGAAACAACTGCGGTTGTGAAATCGGTCGAACGGATCGATCCGCGCAACGTTAGAGTAAGTTTTACTGATAAGTTACCACAAAATATAGTAACCGGATCGACATGCATCGAAAACATGACATGCACGCCGTCGCTGACGGTCAGCGGATGCCATTTCACGCGTAACTCTACCCGAGGCATCCTATGCACTACCCCGAGGAAAGTAGTGATCGAAAATAATCTTTTTGAACGCACGGGAATGTCTGCAATCCTTATCGAAGGTGATGCCGAAGGATGGTTCGAATCGGGACCTGTGACCGATGTCACGATCCGCAACAACCGCTTCATCGGATGCGCCTATTCCGGAGGTCCTGAACGCGCTGCAATCGCGCTCAACCCTTCAAACAGTATTGTCAATAAGTCGCAACCTGTGCATACCAACATACTTATTGAAAACAACTTCTTCGACACGGAAGGTCGCCCGGTACTGTTTGCAAAAAGTACGTCTGACATCCGTTTCATCCATAACACCGTTACCGGCGATTCCGCGCCTGTATTCATTCTCACCGGTTGCGACAAAGTGAAAATCGGTAAGGATAACCACATGCCTAAGCCGGTTATCACTAACCGCTGATATCGTGAAAACAGATGCAAATAGTTGAGTTATTCTAACATCCGTCCTATTTTAAGATAAAACGAAACGTATTCAATTAATTGGATAAAGACAAAAACGGCCGCACCATTCAAGGCGCGGCCGCTTTTCTATCGGGAGTTATTCGTTATTCAGTAACTTCTGTCGATTCAACATCGATAACTTCGGGAGCGATTGCGCCGGCGATGTCATCTTTGCTGCCAACTACGATACGCTCGTATTCGCGGAGACCGGTACCTGCAGGGATCAGATGACCGCAGATCACATTCTCTTTCATACCTTCGAGTGTGTCGACTTTACCGTTGATAGCGGCCTCATTCAGAACCTTAGTGGTTTCCTGGAATGATGCGGCCGACATGAACGACGATGTCTGAAGAGCGGCGCGGGTGATACCTTGCAGTATCTGCTCGGAAGTAGCAAGCACTGCATCGCGGACGGTGATGGTACGGAGGTCGCGGCGCTTGAGTGCCGAGTTCTCGTCGCGGAGTTTGCGGGCAGTGATGATCTGACCTTCCTTAACGTTCTCGCTGTCGCCGGCGTCGACCACGACTTTCTTACCCCAGATGCGGTCGT
>CAZHHF010000001.1:0-48867 GCA_964531905.1 uncultured Bacteroides sp. | reverse complement strand
GTAAACCTACCAAAAAAGACCAGGAGATCCCCGCCGTATATCCAATATCGGCTCTCAAGAATCTCTACTCCTATTTCGGTGATCATCCGTTTACAGGTGACAAACTCGACAATCCCGAAGTTGTTCAGATCCATCTTGACGTTCCAGGAAGTTTCTGGGGTAAATATCCCAAAGTAACCGAAAAATGGATGGCATTCGTCGATGACAATCTATGGGGTATGGGCGTATATAGTCCTAAAGCCGAACGATTTATCGCCGGTCGCTACAGCGACTCCACCGATGGTGACGATCTCAGTATCGCAACATCCTATATCGCACCTCTTTGTTCTACAAAACTGGGTAAAAAATCGGTATTCCAATATGAATACTACCTCATTGTCGATACGCTCGACAATATCCGCGCTGAAATCTATAAACTAAATAATCAAATAAACTACCTTTCAGAAAAATGAACATCTAACCCTTGTAAATTTAAAACTATGAGACATGGCTACGTGCCATATCATTGAAAACCAATCTTGAATTAATCTTTGACCAATCATCGTCAACCAGTAAAAAATGAGAAAAAACTATCTAACTCTGAGAGCCGGAACCGCAATGCTTCTGCTCTCGCTTGTGGGTACTCCACTCAACGGATTCGCTAATGAAGCCGTTTCTCCCGAGCCTATGCAGCAGGGAGCCAGCGCAACATTGGTGAAAGGAACCGTTGTCGACGAAGATGGTGAACCACTGATCGGTGTCAGCGTTATTGCAGCTGATTCCAAAGCAGGTGTGGCTACCGACTTCGACGGCAATTTCCAGCTTAACGTGAAGCTTCCGACAACACTTACTTTCACATACGTCGGTTACATGCCCGAGAAAGTAAAAGTCACCAACGCATCCGATCCACTCAAGATCAAACTTAAAACCAACGCACAAGCCCTTGAAGAAGTGGTTGTTGTTGCTTACGGTACACAGAAAAAAGAAACAATGACCGGTTCTGTAGCTGCAGTCAGCGCCGAGACTATCTCACAGACAGCAGCAGCGAACCTCACAACAGCACTCGCCGGACGTCTCCCCGGTCTTACCACTCTCCAGACTTCAGGTATGCCCGGTGTCGATGACGTTACCATTTATCTCCGTGGTGCCAGCACCACCAACGGCCAGTCACCGCTGATCCTCATCGACGGTGTTCCCCGTGACGATATATCTTCACTCGATCCTAACGAAGTTCAGACCGTTTCAATCCTGAAGGATGCATCAGCGACAGCTGTATTCGGTGTGCGTGGTGCCAACGGTGTGATTCTCGTAACAACCCGCCGTGGTGAAACCGGAAAAGCTCAGGTAAGCGTCGCTGCCAACTACAGCATGCAGAAATTCGCTTTCCAGCCCACCCGCATCCACTCATGGGAATTTGCCGAACTGCGCAATCAGGCATTCCGTAACGACGGAACAGCTGAAGATCAGCTCCCCTACACACCCTACATGATCAACATGTACAAAAACGGAACTGATCCCGTATTCTTCCCCGACCGCGACGTTTACAGCGAATATTTCAAAAGCTGGGCGCCCCAGACCCGTATCAACGTTAACGTAAACGGAGGTAACGACAAAGTGCGCTACTTCCTCAACATCGGTTACCTCGGCCAGAGCGGTCAGCTTAAAACCGAAGACAAGAGCAAACTCGGCTATGATCCCGGATTCCACAGCAACCGCTTCAACTTCCGTTCTAACCTCGACTTCAACGTAACCAAGAATTTCAAACTCTCGTTGAACGTCGCATCTTACCTCGGAAAAGTGAACAGCCCTGCATCGGGCGGCATCTTCACCAGCCGTAAAAACATGGTTGTCAACGCAATGAGCTATATCTGGGCAACTGACCCGACTCAGGTTGGTCCGTACACCGAAGCAGGCTATACTCTCGATGACGGAACTCCCGTAGAACCGGGCAACATCGTTCAACAGATTGGCGCACCTGCCGGACGTAACATCTACGGTGACCTTAACCGTCGCGGTTACATGAACGAGACCGACATGCGTCTCGAATCTTCATTCGTTGTAGACTGGGGTCTCGACTTCATTACCAAAGGTCTCAGCACGAAACTCCTCGTTGCTTTCGACTCAAAAGCCTACAACACCCGCAACGCTCAGCGTGAATATCGTTCTTACGGTGCCAACAGCGCAACCACCGAAGATGGAAACAACTACTACAACGACATCACAGGTGACAAAAACGACGCTATCGCACTCACCAAGACCAACTACACCAACTACTACCTAAACATCCAGTATTCAATCAACTACGAGCGTGACTTCGGTCCTCACCGTGTAACAGGTATGGCACTCGTTCAGCGCGACAACTGGCAGAAATATGCCGCAGACCTGCCCTACAACATGATCGGTGTCGCAGCACGTGCAACTTATGGTTACGACAGCCGCTACCTGGCCGAAGTTAACCTCGGCTACAACGGTTCGGAGCAGTTCGCCAAAGGACACCGCTTCGGTTTCTTCCCCGCTGTATCACTCGGCTGGGTCATCAGCAATGAGGAATTCATGAAGGACAATAACTTCGTTACCCGCCTCAAACTTCGTGGATCTTACGGTAAAGTCGGTAACGATAAGCTCGGTGACGACCGCTTCCTCTACCTTGACAAAATCAATCTTGTAAGCGGAAGCAACAACATCGGTATCGCTTCACTCGGTAGCGGATCATACATCAACTATGTGAAATTCGGTAACCCGAACATCGGATGGGAAATCGCCTACAAACAGAACTATGGTATCGACGCAACCATCCTCGGAAACGAACTTCAGATCGCAGTCGATTACTTCCGTGAAAACCGCGAAGATATTCTTATCAGCCGTTCTACCGTACCTCAGATCAACGGTATCCCCACATCGGCATTACCTAAAGTAAACATGGGTAAGGTCGACAACTCAGGTTTCGAATTCGACGCAAGCTGGCACAAGAAAATCAATAAGAATTTCAGTTTCAGCCTCAACGGAAACTTCGCCTACAACCACAACAAGGTTAAGTTCCTCGATGAAGTAAAATATGGTGAAGAATACGCTTATCAGTATCGTTCTACCGGCTACAGCCTGAAACAGTGCTGGGGTTACAAGATCGACTACTCCAACGGCAACGGCTACATCAACACTCCCGAAGAACTTGCGTGGGCAAAAGAAGCTTATAAGGTTGGAACTCCGCGTTTGGGAGACTTCCTTTACTCCGACGTTAACAACGATGGATCTATTGACGAAAAAGATGTCTCGCCCATCAAGTACAGCGCAATTCCCCGTATCACTTACGGTTTCGGAGCAACTGCAAAATATCGTCAGTTTGACTTCTCCTGCCAGTTCCAGGGTGTAGGCAAAGTATCACAGGCTTATTCGGGCTACGGTGTCAACGAACTCGGTCTTACCGGTTTCTATACTGAATATCACCGCAACGCATGGACTCAGGAACGCTATGAATCGGGAGCCAAAATCACTTATCCTGCTCTCTCTACTTCAAACTCAGTGAGCCACCTCGCCAACGATTTCTTCATCATGGACCGCTCGTTCCTCCGCCTGAAGAACGTAGAACTCGGCTACTCGCTGTCAAAGAAAGCTCTCAAAACTATCGGTCTGACCAAAGTACGCGCCTATGTAAGCGGCACCAACCTCTTCACATGGCACCACATGAAGACCAACTGTATTGACCCCGAGCAGACTGAATCAAACCAGTACCCGATCACAAAAATGTTCACTTTCGGTCTGAACGTGACTTTCTAATATCAACAGAACCAATCTAAAAGACATTTTTAACTATGAAATATAGTTCAATAATATTATCAGCAGCACTCACGATGTCGGCCGCGCTCACCTCTTGCAGCGATGTTCTCGACACCGCTCCCGACGGCTCGCTGACACTTGAGGAGATCCTGAGCGACCCTAACCTGGTCAGCGGTCTCATGGCAAAATGCTACGACAAGATTCCTCAGAAAGCCTATACCTATCAGAACTTCGAGCCACTGCCCGTTTCGATGAGCGATGACGCATGGTCAAGCGCCGACGGAACATCAGGCGTTCCCGTGAACACCCTTTACAACGGTCGTCACAGCGCCGGATCACATCCCCTTCGCGACACAGGCGGTATCGTAGCAAACGGCGGTACTGCAGCCGGAACCGCGATCGGTTCATATTGGGCAAACTACTGGGCGCAGATCTATCAGTGCAACCAGTTCCTCGAAGTTATCGATAAAGCGACTGTGAAAAGCGAGGAAGAACGCTCACGTTTCAAGGCCGAAGCACACCTACTCCGCGCATTCTTCTACTCGGAACTCGTTCGCTGGTTCGGTAAACTCCCTATCGTAAAGACCAACTACGGTTATACAGCCGACTTCTCAGGCCTGAAACGCGAATCGGTAAAAGATGTGGTTGACTTCATCATCGAAGACTGTGACTATGCTATCGATTGTCCTGATCTTCCCTGGCGTACTACCGTATCAAACGAGGTAATGCGTATGACCAAAGGTCTGGCATGGGCGATCAAATCACGCATGAGTATCACTGCCGCCAGTCCTCTTTTCAACGAAGGCAATGACTACTGGGAATGGGCCTATAAGATCAATGACGAAGCTGTCAAAGAACTGACTAAAAACGGCTTTGAACTTTTCACCGACTGCACCAACACCAGCGTGTACGGAACCGGAGCCGGTAACGCTTTCCGTCAGATCAACTGTACAAACCCCGACGTTGCAGCAACCCGCGATAAAGAGACTATCTTCTATCACCGTGCCAACAACGGTCACTGGATCTGGCACATCGGTTACATCGGCAGCGGCGAGCCTAACACCGCCTACTGCGGTACCTGTCCGACTCAGGAACTCGTAGACGCATTCGAAACTACCGATGGCAAGCCTGTACTCGACCTCGCCAATCCGTATCTCGACGAACAGCATCTGAAACCAAACTATAACGCCGATAACACACTCTACGATCCGCAGAATCCGTACGCCAACCGTGACCCGCGTCTCCACGAGACAGTGATCTGCAACGGTGACCAGTTCACATGGAGTGCGACAAAGAAAACTGCCGAGATCTACGAAGGCGGTAAACACCGAATCAACTTCTCATCAAATGACCGCGCACGCAGCCGCACAGGTTACTACTTCTGCAAGATGGTAGCTCCCAATATCGACGGTGACAACACCAAGAACGCAGGTTCGATGATCAAATGGAAATTCTTCCGTCTGGCCGAAATCTATCTTAACCTCGCCGAAGCCGCTGCCGAAGCAGGCCATCTCGCTGAAGCACGCGCAGCCGTAAAACCGGTACGTAGCCGCGTGGGCATGCCTGAACTTCCCGCTCTCGGAAAAGAGGAGACCATTTTAAGAATTCACAATGAACGCCGCGTTGAACTTGCATGGGAAGAACAACGCTACTTCGACCTTCGCCGCTGGCAGAAACCCGACGGTGACCTCAAAGCAACCTGTTCATGGCTCACTGCAATGTACATCACTAAAAATGCCGACGGTACATTCAACTACGAACGCCGTAACATCTGGAACAAGGAACGCGGAGGCGCTGAAAACCGTGACCTTCTCCTCCCGCTCTCTAACGACGAAGCTTCTCGCCTTGAGAGCAGCACCGGTGTAAAATGGCAAAATCCCGGATGGTAAACCAATCATTAAACGAAGTCTAAACAAAGATTTTTATGAAACAAAGAATCAAAATAATGGCTGCATGCGCGGCTCTGACTATGGCAACCGCCACCGTCAGCGCCCAGACATCGGCCAGCCCGCTGAAAATTCAAGGTATCGTCCTCGATCAGGATGGAATTCCTGTTGCCGGCGCGATGATCAAGTCGTCGAATAACGGTGCCGAAGCGATTACCAACATCAACGGACAATATGAGATTACCGTCAGCGACGGCAGCAAATACCTTAATTATCACTACGTTGGCTATAACACCAAATCGGTAAATGTTAACGATGCCGCCAAAAACGGCAACATCTCGATGGGCGAACCTACCGGATCGCTCGACGAGATCATCGACCTCGGTTATTATAAAGTCACCCGCCGCGAACTCACCGGAGCGGTTTCAATGGTTTCAGGATCGGTTCTTCAGAAATCGCCCGAATCACACCTCGGTAAAACTTTCGCCGGACGTCTGCCCGGACTTACCGTAATCGAGAACAACGGTGAACCCGGTCGTGTAGCTTCTTCATCAAGCGCAAACGGCATCTCGCTGATCGTGCGCGGACTTACTACCGCCAACGGCAATAAACCGCTCATCATCATCGACGGACAGATCAGCCCCAACGCCAACTACATGTACATCACTCCCGAGGAGATTGAAACCGTAACCGTACTTAAAGACGCATCGGCACTCGCTCTCTACGGCATGCAGGGTGGTAACGGTGCTGTCGTAATCACCACCAAACATGGTAAAATCGGACGAAACAACATCTCGGTTTACGTTGACGAGGCTCTGCAGCAGGTAACGAAGACTCCTTTCGAAATCAGCTCAGGCGACTATGCACGTCTACGCAACCAGGCCGGTTACAACGATGGTCTCGGACTCTTCTCTCAGTTCTCTCAGGAGCAGATCGACGCATTCGATAACGGAACCGCAGGAGGTTACGACTGGTATGGCAACCTTTTCAACAAAACGATGTGGATGACACGTGCCGGACTCACAATCAGCGGAGGTACCGACCGTCTGCAATACTTCACCAATGTGAACTATATGCACGAAACCTCACCGTTCAAAACTGTTGAGAACAATGACTGGAAATACAATCCGGAACCGAGCATCGACCGTTTCAACTTCCGTTCAAACATCGATGTGAAGATCAACAGCTGGTTGAGCGCCATGATGGGAATCAGCGGATCAATCAACCGCGTCAAAACCGCAGGCGACAGCAACGGCAACATTTATACCGCTCTGTTCAAACTTCCTCCGACATTCTCAAGCCCCCTCACCACTCAGATCCTTAACGAGGACGAGACTGTGGCTCACGCAGGAGGTGAAGTTCTTACAATCGAAGGTATCTCAAACCCTGTTTACGGTCTGCTCAACCGCTCGGGTTACATTGAAGCTCTCAAAGCCGACATCTTCGCTCAGGGTGGCCTTAAAGCCGATCTCAGCCAACTCACTAAAGGTCTCTCACTTTCAGCTGTAGTAGGTTATCAGACCAGCTCAAACAACAAACAGACCAACTCTCAGAACTACCAGCTTTACGTACTCAATAACCGAACCAACTCGTACGACCGTCTCGGTACAACAGAGAACACTCCTCTGAGCTACGCTAAGGGCCGTCAGATGTACTATAACCTAAACCTCTCGGCGTTTGCCAACTATAAACGCTCGTTCGGCGACCACTACGTGAACGCAATGGGTTATATCTTCTATCAGGAACGTCAGATCGAAACCACCAGCGGAGCTGATATCCTCCCCTACAAGCGTGAAAGCATGGGTCTCACCGCCACTTACGGCTTCAAGAACCGTTACTACGTTCGCGGTGACTTCGGTTACAGCGGATCAGAGCAGTTCCACCCCGATCACCGCTGGTATTCAACTCCTGCAGTATCGGCAACATGGATTGCTTCTGAAGAAAGCTTCATGCAGGATATCAAACCGTGGATGAACCTGTTGAAATTCCGTTTCTCTTACGGTATCAACAACAATGATCAGATCAGCGACGAGCGTATGCTTTACGCCGACTATGTTGACTTCGAAGGTCAGCAGGGTATGCGCGGTAACCCGAATCTCGCTCCCGAAAAGATCCGCAAGGTTAACTATGGTGTTGATCTCGGCTTCTTCAACAATGACCTCAGCATTTCATTCGACTACTATAACCAGCATTGCAACAATGTGCTGATTACATCATCGACACTCGTTCCGTCGTTCCAGGGTGTTCCCCTCGATTACTTCCCGATGGTCAACTCTGGTAAGATCAAAAACCACGGTTTCGAGCTTTCGGCACTCTACAACAAGGTTATCAACCGCGACTGGACCGTGTTCGTCGGCGGATCATACAGCTACAACAAGAACACCATGATCGATATGATGGAAGCTATTCGCGACGGATACTACTATCCTTATGCTAAAAAAGGACAGAGCATCGGTCAGAAATGGGGTTATCTCATCGATTACAGCAACGGTAACGGTATGTTCAACTTCCAGGATGAAATCGACAACTGCGGTATCGACTACTCGGCTATCGGTGTTCCCCGTCCCGGTGACTTCAAATACAAAGATCTCAACAACGACGGTAAAATCGACGCCAAAGACAAGTCTCCTATCGGCTACAGCAACTGCCCCCGCGGTTACTATACAATCAACGGTGGTTTCGCCTGGAAAAACTTCGAGGTAAGCTTCCTTCTTCAGGGAACTACCAAGCGTTCGGTTGATCTCTCGGGACTCGGTTCATACGAAACCGCAAACCAGGGTGTGTTCAACGATATCCACATGAACGCATGGACTCAGGAGCGCTGGACTGCAGGCGAAAAAATCGACTACCCCGCTCTGAGCATCTCCAAGTCAACCAGTCTCGTCGACAATGACTACTTTATCCAGGACGGCTCTTATCTGCGTCTCAAAAATGCTGAAATCGCTTATACTCTCCCCTACTCGATCAGCAAAAAACTCTTCGCCGAGAAAGTACGCTTCGCACTCAACGGTCAGAACCTGTTCACCATCGATCATCTCCGTTCAAAGAACATTGACGCTGAAATCGGTGATTACTCAGCATTCCCGACCTACCGCGTGATCAACCTCGGAGTAAAAGTCACTTTCTAAACAAGGAAAATATGAAAAATATAACTAAAATATTCGCTATCGGTTTCATCGCTGTATCGGCAGTATCGTGTGCCGACCTCGATATGGACAACGACGGCCGTCTGAGCATGAAGGAGATCTTCTCGCGCTACGACCGTACAGCCAAAATGTTTTCTAAACTTACCGATGCCCTTCCCAAAACCACTCTGACCTACGGTGGTACCACCACTCCGATGCTTGCAGGTTTCTGTGACGAAGCACAGGATGCCAATGACGGTCAGACCCACACCATCTCAAACTGGTATAACGGACGCGCATCATCCACATCGTTCCCTCTGACATCCAAAACAATTGACCCGTGGGATAAATATTTCGCCGCTATCTATGACTGTAATATCTTCCTGAAGAATATCCAGGATCCTTCAGTAGCGACCTACAACTTCAACGAAGACCAGAAAAACGGCTGGATCGCGCAGGTAAAGACCTTACGCGCATTCTACTACTGGCAGCTCGTGAAGCGCTACGGCGGTGTGCCTCTGGCAAGCGAACCTTACGAGATGGACTATGACTACAGCAAAGCCCGTCGCGCAAGCATCGAGGAATGTGCCGACTTCATAATCAATGACTGTGATGAAGCACTCGCATGTAAGGAAACTGAAGATCTTTCAGTAGGTTTCAAATGGCTCGATGAGAATAACAAAGTGAACCGTTTTGTCGCACATGCGATCAAATCGGAAGTCGCTCTCTACGCAGCAAGTCCTCTCTACTATGTTGAAGGAAGCAAGTACACATGGGCTAAAGCAGCCGAGATCACAAAAGAATCTCTCGACGCATGCATCGCCCACGGTGCCGAGCTTTTCAGAAGCAATCCTATCGAAAACGACGCCATCAACTGCTACGACAACTACTTCCTGCAGGTTAACGATGCAGGCCGCACTTTCGACAAGGAGTCGATCCTGAAATCGGGAACACGTCTGAAAATCTATGATTACGCAGGAACCCCGATGAATTCGGCAATGAGAGAAGCCGGTCCTTGTCCCTCACAGGAACTTGTCGACTGCTACGATATGGCCGACGGCACTGAACCAATCCTCGGATACATCGACGCCGATCATCTTCAGCCTAACATCAATGCCGATTCAAGCTACGATGAAACCGATCCGTATAAAGGCCGCGATCCCCGTTTCTATGCTTCGATCTATTACAACGGATGTCAGCGTAACCTCAATAATGCGAATTCAATCCTTTATACCTATGTAGGAGGAAACTGCGAAATCTCCGACAAAGCTACCGATGTTCGTTTCACACGTACAGGCTACTATATGCGTAAGTTCAACAGCTGGCGTTCGGGTAACACTAACTCCGACGGTTATATGCCAATCTTCCGCCTTGCCGAGCTTTACCTCAATTTCGCCGAGGCTGCATATCAGAGCGCAGGTCCCGAGGTTGCAGTCAAAGGTATGACTGCTCTCGCAGCAGTAAACAAAGTTCGTGAACGCGTTGGAATGCCAGGCCTCCCCTCTGGAATTAACAAGGCCGACTTCGAACGCCGCTACCGCAAGGAACGTCGCGTTGAACTCGCGTTCGAGGATCACCGTTACTACGACGTTCGCCGTTGGAACATCCTCAGCGAAACCGATAAATTCGTTACCGGTATGAAGATCACCCGCAAAAACGACGGAACTTATGAGTACCAGCGTATCAAACTCGCCGACCGCCGTTACGCAGAATCCAAATTCAACCTCTATCCTATCAATCAGACCGAAGTTTCCAAAATGTTCCAGCTCTCTGGTATAAACTGGCAGAATCCGGGTTGGGAATAATATAAACTAAGATAACATGAAAAAGAACCTATTCATATCACTCTTCGTCGCACTGCTCGCATGCAGCTGCGGCGAAGACTACCGCGACAACGACGTTGTGAAGAACGTTAACGTTGACCCGGTTCAGAACCTTGAGGCAACTCCCTATGTAGGTGCAGTGATCCTTAACTGGGACCTTCCTGAAAATGACCAGTATTACTATTCATTGGTAAGCTATGTCGACAGCGAGGGAAACAAAGTTGACCGTAAAGTGAGCAAATACAGTATCGATTCCCAGAATCCGAACCGTATCCGCGCCGTCATTCCCGGATTTACCGATGTAAACGAATATGAGTTCACTGTAACAGCGTACTCCTACGCCGGCAATAATTCGGCACCCGTAACCGTAAAAGCTGCTCCTGAAGACAAGTCAAAAGCAAAAGATTACATCGTTAAGACCGTTAAGTTCACCCCCGGAGTTGAATCGGCAAAGATCACTTGGGAAAATGAACTTGATGCCGATCTGACTCTCGTTGTTCTCCACTACGATTACTACAACCCCGGAAAACCGACCACCGAACTTGAATCTAAATTCGATGCCAAACTTCCGAAAGTTGAAGTGATCAACGATCTTCCTATCGAAGAGGATATCGAAATGAGATATTACATGATCGACAATGAAACTCAAGAAGTTTCGGAAACTCTCACACAGACATTCCAGGTGGAAGTTCCGGTAGAACACATCTACGATCCTTCGATCTCTTATGTATTCACCAACTTCTTTAATGCAGCTATGATGACTGCTGAATTCAACGAGACTTTAAATGAGTTCACTGTAACATCAAGCGGTACCGATGCCTATACATACTCTAAATTCGATCAGAATCCGACAGGAACAATCCTCGTGTTCCGTTATAAATCGGAGACCAACATCAAGAATCTCCGACTCTATCTCGACTACCCGCCAAGCAAGATGGTTCAGTACAAAGACTATACCGTACACGATCCTAACGGCTACGACGGTCTCAGAAACACCAACGGATATTGGAGAACAGTTCGCTGGAACCTGACTTCGGCATGCAAGAATACATTCAACTTCATGGATCCCTCAACAATCAATACAAGCGCAAGTTCGAAACGAATCATGCGTCTTGACCCCAATAAACAGAACGGTAAGGTTCACACCTTCCGCAACATGCATTGGGAAGTGGATCCCGCATATTGATACAATCGCAATTTTTCTAAGGTAATATAAGGGTCGAATCCCCGACACGATGTCGAAAAAGCCGGCTTGTGTCGGGGATTTGTTATTTTAACCAACCAATCATCGTTTCAATGAAGAAAACAGTTTTATCAATAATCGCTGTTGCATCGATCGCCGGTGTGGCATCGGCCGACAGCATAAAGCTCAACGGATATGTGGGCAACCGTATCGACGACTGCATCAAAACGCGTGTCGTAGGTCAGGATGTAGACCACATTACAGAACCATTCACCCATAAGAACGACACCGCATCATGGCAGACCGAATTCTGGGGTAAATGGGTACAGGGTGCCATTAATTCCTATCGCTACAACCGCGATCCCAAACTCTACGATAAAATCAAGGCAAGCGTAGATCAGATCATCGCCACTCAGCAACCCGACGGATATATAGGTAACTATGCTCCCGATTATCACCTCTATCAGTGGGATGTGTGGGGACGTAAGTACACTACGCTCGGCCTGCTTGCCTGGTATAATCTTTCGGGTGACAAGAAAGCGCTCGATGCAGCATCAAAAGTGATCGATCACCTGATGACCGAAGTGGGTCCCGAAGAGGGCAAAGCCAATATCACGAAAGTAGGTAACTATCACGGCATGGCTGCAAGCTCGGTCCTCGAACCGGTTGTATATCTCTACAATGCCACCGGCAATAAGAAATATCTCGATTTCGCCAACTATATCGTTGGAGAATGGGAAACCCCCGACGGTCCTAAACTGATCTCGAAAACTCTCAACGGAGTTGACGTTGCATCGCGTTTCCCTCATCCTGATGACTGGTTCTCACCTGAGAATGGTCAGAAAGCCTACGAAATGATGTCGTGCTACGTCGGTTTGCTCGAACTCTATAAACTCACCGGCAATCCTACATATCTCGACGTTGTTGAAAAAGCAGTTGAAAACATCGTTGACAAAGAGATCAACATAGCCGGATCGGGCAGTTCTTTCGAATGTTGGTATCACGGTAAAGATTTCCAGACTCATCCCACCTATCACACAATGGAAACATGTGTTACTTTCACATGGATGCAGCTCTGCGACAAACTTCTCGAACTCACCGGCAAACCGTTCTATGCCGACCAGATCGAAAAGACTCTCTACAATGCCCTTATGGCATCATTGAAGGACGACGCATCACAGATCGCCAAATACAGTCCTATTGAAGGACACCGCTTTGAAGGCGAGGAGCAGTGTGGTCTCCATATCAACTGCTGCAACGCCAATGGCCCTCGAGGATTCGCAATGATCCCCGATTTTGCAGTAAAAAACAACAGCAAAGGATTGAATATCAACTACTACGGCGATATGACCGGTAATTTCACTATCGCCGGCACCGATGTTAAACTGACTCAAAACACCGCTTATCCGGCAACCGACAATGTAGAAATCACTGTCGATCCGGCCAAAGAGAAAGAATTTGCCATCAACCTGCGTATTCCTGTATGGAGTGAGACCACTTCGGTAAGCGTCAACGGAGAAAAAATCGCCGGCGTCGCTCCCGGATGCTATCTGCCCATCAACCGCAAATGGAAGAAAGGTGACAAAATCGAAATCAAATTCGATATGCCTGTAAAACTCGTGGAGCAGAACATGATGCAGGCCATTGTGAGAGGTCCGGTAGTATTCGCACGCGACAGCCGCTTCAACGACGGATTTGTCGATGAATCATCGGTAGTGGATGCCAACGGCGAAATCATTGAGAACGCACGCGTGGTTGAATCACCCGCGTTTGCATGGATGACAATCGAAATCCCCGTAACTGTCGGTGCAAATCTCGAAGGAACCGACGCCGAACGCTTCGTTAAGGTATGCGACTTCGCATCGGCAGGTAATTCATGGGCAACCGACGTACGCTATCGTGTTTGGATCCCCAAGACAATGAACATAAAGCTTAAACGTCACTATTGATTATGATCAGAAAACTGATTGCAGCTATTATCGGTGTTCTGTGCGGTAGCTCTATGCTCGCCGCACAGGATACTCTTACAATAGCTACCTATAATATCTGGGAGGGACTCGAGAATGATCCCGTCCGCTATTCCAACTTCCTGAAATGGGTCGAGGAAAAGAATCCCGACGTACTCATGCTTGACGAACTTGTGGGATTCACTCCTGAAAAACTCGAGAAACTCGGGAAGGATTGCGGAATGCCCCATACATCGCTACTCAAAGAGGAATGGTATCCTGTAGGTGTTGTATCGCGCCATCCTGTCGAGACGGTCAATCGCATCATTACCCCGATGGAAATTGTATTGGGTCAGAAAAAAGGATTGTGGCACGGTCTGCTCCACGTAAAAACTGCCGGTGTCGACCTTCTGATCACTCACCTCAGTCCATTTGATTACAAGTTCCGCCGACAGGAAGCCGACATTATCACCAACTATGCCGATAGTCTCGGACTTACCGATTATCTCGTTGCCGGTGACCTTAATTCAATATCTCCTTACGATGCCGATCTAATGGCAACAAAGAAGAAATGGCTCAGGAATGCCAAAAAGGGTGATGCAAAACGCCCCGACTGGAATAACCTCAACCCGATGGGCAATTTCGATATCTCGGTAATCTCGGCGTTTCTTGCATCGGGGCTTTCCGACCCGCTGGTCAAGTTCAACAACGATCCACGTGACCGAATGACATTCCCGTCGGCATTCAGCCGCAAGATGGAACCCGGAGATCCGCGTATAGATTCAGTAAGCACTCATCTTGACTACATTCTGCTTTCACCGAAACTGATGAAACGTTGCATCAGCGCTAAAGTAGATCGTGTGGAAGGTGTCTCCGACCATTATCCGGTAATCATCAAACTGAAATCGAAAAGCTACAAGGATTCGACACTCCCCGATGAAGAAAGAGTCGCTGACCTTATTTCGAGAATGAACATATATGAGAAAGTAGCTCAGATAAGGCATCTCCACTCGGGTGATCTGTTCAACAATCAGGAATTCGATCCAGAGAACGTTAAGCGCATAGCAGGCGATGTAGCCTATGGCTTTGTCGAAGGGTTCCCGCTGACCGGAGAGAGTTGTCACAGGAATATGCGCGCTGTGCAGGAACACATGGTCAACAACACACGGCTCGGAATTCCTGCATTTATAGTCGCCGAATCACTTCACGGGTCGGTACATGAAGGATCAACGATATTTCCTCAGAACATCGCACTCGCATCAACCTTCAATCCGTCGCTCGGCTACCGCCGGGCGACTGCCACTTCAAATGATCTCCACTATCAGGGGATCAATCAGGTATTGTCACCGTGCATCGATGTTGTACGCGATCTCCGTTGGGGACGCGTTGAAGAAACCTACGGTGAAGATCCGTTCCTTAACGGAGAATTCGCCTACAACGAGGTAAAAGGATACATCGACAACGGAATTGCACCGATGCTCAAACATTTCGGCCCGCACGGAAATCCATCAGGCGGACTGAATCTCGCATCGGTCACCTGCGGTAAGGGTGAGTTTCACGACATATACATGAAACCGTTCCGCAGAGTGATTACAGGGCTACCGATCATGGCAGTCATGTCGACCTATAATTCATGGAATAACGAACCTAACTCGTCATCACACTATTTACTTACCGACGTACTCCGCAACCAGTGGGGATTCAAAGGATATGTCTACTCCGACTGGGGAGCGATCGACATGCTCTGCAGATTTCATCACACTGCCGACAGCAAGGCCGATGCCGCACGACAGGCCTTGTTGGCCGGACTCGATGTGGAAGCTTCGAGCGACTGCTTCCCCGCCATCCCGGAACTGATAGCCGATTCTCTCCTTACGATGGAGGATCTTGATCGGGCGGTAGGACGTGTGCTTCTCGCCAAGTTCAAAGCCGGGTTGTTTGAGGATCCATATGGCGAACGTTATAAATCGACAGCGATGCACACTCCCGAAAGCGTAGCTCTGTCGCGCGAGATAGCCGATGAATCAGCTGTACTTCTCAAAAATGAGAATAATATTCTTCCACTTGACTTCAATAAACTTAAATCAGTTGCTGTCATCGGCCCTAACGCCGATCAGGTACAATTCGGTGACTATAGCTGGAGCCGCAATAACAGCAATGGTATCACTCCGCTTCAGGGCATAAGAAAACTCGCAGGAAACGGTATCACGATCAACTATGCCAAAGGATGCGATCTGATGAGTCGTGAGACATCGGGCATATCCGAAGCGGTTGAAGCAGCACGTAAAAGCGATGTCGCCATCCTTTTCTGCGGAAGTGCAAGTGCATCGCTCGCCCGCGATTATTCCGGATCAAACTGCGGTGAGGGGTTCGATACTCCCGACCTGAATCTCACCGGAGCGCAACAACAGCTTATCCGTGAGGTTGCGGCAACCGGAACTCCAACCGTCCTCGTTCTTGTAACCGGCAAAGCCTACTCAATCGCATGGGAAAAAGAGAATATCCCGGCAATCATCGTACAATGGTATGCCGGCGAATGCGAGGGAGAATCAATCGCCGATATACTCGCCGGCAATGTAAATCCATCGGGTCATCTTCCGGTATCGTTTGCCCAGAGTGCCGGTCATCTTCCGGCACACTATAATCATTTGCCATCGGATCACGGATACTATAAGGCTCCCGGAAGTTACGAACGCCCCGGTCGCGATTACGTGTTCTCTTCACCCGATCCATTGTATGCTTTCGGCCACGGTCTGAGTTACACTACTTTCGACATTGCCGATCTTAACGCAACAATAACATCCGACTCTGTTAAAGTCAGTGTAAATGTGAGCAACAGCGGTAACCGTTCAGGTAAAGCAGTTCCACAGATCTACATTCGCGACGTGGTAAGTTCCATCGCAACCCCGGTCAAACAGTTGAAAGGATTCAGCAAAATATCTCTCGAACCGGGTGAAACATGTAATGTCGATATGAGCTTCCCGTTATCGGAACTCGCATTTACCGACAATTCTGGCCGCAGTCATCTCGAGCCAGGTGAATTCATCATTATGGCGGGTTTCGCATCTGACAATCTTCCACTCGAAACGACCGTCACTTATGGTGAAGTAAAGAAAGTCGATGAGATCAAATCCAACGACGAACCGGCATATAAAGGAACCGGGAAAAAAATCAGTGTTTCGGGTGTTGTGCGCGACGTTCAGGCTACTCCCCTCAAAGGAGTTAATGTTTACTCAGCCAAACAAAAGAAAATTGTTGCACGCACAGGCAACGATGGCTCCTACAACATTAAGGTTGCCGATAACGACCGTCTAATCTTCAGTGTCGAAGGTTACGACGAGAAATCGGCCGATGTCAAAGGACGAAATTCGATACACATGACATTGTCGAAATAGCCGATCGGCAAACATCACATATAATAAATCGCCCCCTGCCGGCAATCATGCATGGCAGGGGGCGAAATATTTCAGGTAAATATCTTATTACCAGCCTGGATTTTGTTTCCAGAGGCCGTCGGTAAGAGATACCATACGTTCCTGGATGGGAAGGAGATAGTCGCGTTGAGGATTGAACTGCCATCCTGATTCATAACCCTCCTTGTTGATAGTGATGTAGCGATATTCATCACCCGGATTTCCTGTAAGGAACAGAGTGTTCTTTGAGGGCTGATCATAAACGAGAGTCGGGAACTGGTCGGCGAGGTTACTACCTATGAACATCGCTCCCTTATGCCATTTTCCAATGATAAGTTCATCGGCGGCTGCCCAACGGAGAATATCTTCTAAACGACGTCCCTCGCAAGCTTTCTCGATTCGACGCTCACGGCGCACAGCCTGAACGTATTTATCGAGGTTAGCAAACGGATAAGATGGGTCGGTGTTGTATTCGCGGTCAAAGTCCACGTCGGGCATACCGGCACGCTCGCGGAGCGGATGGAGTGCCTCAATAATTTTCGATGCATTTGCAGCGCCGTTAAGTTCTACAAGTGCTTCGGCATAGTTGAGAAGAACATCGGCATAACGGAACTGTATCGCGGGAGTAGCACCCTTAGATTCGGCATCGAGACTTCCGGTATAGTTAATCTGCACATGCTTAAGCAATGAGAAGCCGGTAACGTTATTATTGTAGGCCGAAGTACCGATAAGCGGGGGGAAGGTGTAAGAAGGACCTTCGTCGGGACGAAGCTGCTGTCCTGGAGTTGCTACAGTCTGGGCGAGACGCGGGTCACGTACGGTGGGAAGGAGTTCGTTACCCCATACTTTCTGAGCCTCTGTACGCTGTGTGCCAACGAACGGCTTACCGTCGATTGTCAGATAATCATCGACAAGTGATGCAGTCACACCACAGCTGCCACCACCCTGATTGAGGTAACGGTCAACGTTGTTACCGATTTCAGTACCGTCATATTTCTTGTACCAAAGCACTTCGGAATTGCTTCCAAGATCGGTAGTCTCGAAGATAACACGGTAGTCGTTGTTGACATCACCGGTATTGTAGATTTTCCACACGTTGCGATCCATGACAGCTTTCGCAGCATCGGCAGCCTGAGTTAAATAGTCATTGATTTTTGCATCGGTCACGGCAGGATCGAAGAAGGGGTCGTTCTTAGCTTTGTGATATTTCTCCCATGTTCCTTCAAAAAGAGCAACCTCACTCTTGAGTGCGCGCGCCACATCACGGTGTACACGCATCGAAGAGCTATTGTTCTTTTCTCCAAGATACTCGATGGCGAGATCAAGATCGGCAAGGATATGATCGGCAATCACTGTACGGCTGTCGCGAGGGATCTTCATGACTTCCATATCAGGATCAAGGGGAACTTCAACCCATGCGATAGGTCCATAGTTGATAAACAGCTGATAATAGTACCACGCACGGAAATAGTATCCTTCACCAACTGCCTGATTGTAAGCTGCAGATCCAGCCTGCTGACAGTTGTCGAGGTTGTTGAGGAAGAAATTCACTCTGCGGATATATTTATAATTATCAAGCGATGAAGCATTGCTTGTTGATGTACGTCCGGCAAGACGCTGGTTCACTGCTGTACCAGTCATATTATCGGAATTGACATCATTACCGGCAATACCTGATCCTCCACCTGCAGCAAATCCCTGACCTCTAACTCCCGATTCGTAGAACTGATCGAGATAGCTGCTCATTTCGCCTGTGCTTGTGAATGGAGTGGAAGATGAGAGAACTCCTTCCGGCTCACGGTCAAGGTCGTAGCACGATGTAAGCGCCAGACCTGCAATAAGGCTTAAAATATATTTTTTCATTTCGATTTTTCTATGTTATTAAAGGTTGATATTTAATCCTACAGACAGAACCTTGTTCATGGGGTAGTTTTTACCTCCTTCACTGGTATAATCGTTTTTAGTGAAGATTGCTTCAGGGTCAAACATCTTTGCAAGGTTTGTGATGGTCCAAAGGTTTTCAGCTGTGAAGAACACCATAACCTTATCAAGACCCACGTGAGAGAGGATTGTCTTCGGCAACTCGTAGCTAACAGTGAGGTTCTTCAGACGGAGATAAGAAGCATCCTGAAGATATCTGTCGGAAGTCTGACGGTTACGGTTGTTGAATACTCCGATACCACCGGCAGTGTGGAGGTAAGGTTTCGGATAGTAAGCGTCGGTATTATCCTCGGTCCAATAATCGGTGTGCTGCTTGAAGAATGTTGCCTGTGCATACGGTCCCCAGCCCCAGAAATAAGGAATTGTACCGGGATTCCAGTCGCGCTTGCCAATACCCTGGAACATCACGCTCAAATGCAGACCTTTCCAGCCGATGCTACCGTTGATGGTGTACTGATAACGTGGAGTGGTGTTACCGATCACGGTGTAATCGCCCATGTCGCCGAGTACGTTTGATCCTTTGTTAATTTTACCGTCACCATTGAGATCGATGTACTTCACGTCACCGGGAGTCCATACACCGCCATTGAGGTAAGATAGATCGAGTTTGTTATAAGCATCAGCTTCATCCTGAGTCTGGATAAGACCGCTTGAGCGGTAACCCCAGATCTGACCTACGTCACGTCCATCGTACCAGTTTCCGACAGGATCGGTAAATGTGGGATTCTTATATTTGGTAACAGTTGCAGTAGCGTCAGAGATAGATCCACCGATGCTATAGGTTATGTCTTTGCCAATTCGTCCGATCCAGTTGAGCTGTAATTCCCAACCGCGGTTACGCATATTGGCGTTGTTGGCCTGCGGTGCGTCTGCGCCGAAGAAATCGGGGAAGTCCTCACCGGGACCGAGCATGTCTTTTGTATCGCGCTGGAATACCTCGATTGTACCTGTGAGGGCATTGTTGAAGAGACCGAAATCGAGACCGATGTTCTTACTCTGAACTTTTTCCCATGTTACAGTGGGGTCGATAACGCCGGGAGCATTGATGTAACCGTGGCGTCCGTCAGAGAAGATATAATTACCTTTTGCAGTAATATTCATAGTAGAAGCGAAGGTATACAGAGCAGCACCTGCCTGGTTACCCATCTTACCATAAGATAGACGGAGTTTAAGATTGTTGAGAGTGGGTCGAAGCGACTCCATGAAGTTTTCCTGAGCGATATTCCAACCTACTGACACCGACGGGAAGAAGCCCCAGCGATTATTCTTCGCGAAGCGTGATGTACCGTCGTAACGCATATTTAACTCAAAGAGATATTTGCCGTCAAAGTCGTAATTCAAACGACCGAACCAACCACGGGTCGCCCAACTTGTGCGGCTGTCAGTTGCAGTTACTGCGCTTGAACCGGTACCGATACCCGGGTTAGTGATTGTGTAAAGACCGTTCACATAATTATATATGCTTGAATAACGGTTTTCCTCGCTTTGGTAACCGGCCATAACAATGAAGTTGTTTTTCTCTGCTACGGTAAGGTTATAAGAGGTGTAAAGGCTGAAGTTCTGATAGCGGGTTACGGTATTCTGCTTTGTATAGCGTCCGTCTTTCTGCACACCTAACTCATCGCGCACACCTTTTGAGATTGTCACACCGTCGGCTGCATAAATATCAGGAGCAACGTTCATTGCCTCGTATTCGAGACCTACATAGCGGTAGGTATAATCGGCTGTGATCTTCCAACCTTTGAGCGGCTGAACATCAACACCGAATGTAATGTTGAAACGATCGCGTTTGCTTGTTGTGTATGTTCCGCTCTGGAGATACGGAATCATAGTAAGTTCAGTAAAGTTGCCGTTCGGGTCCTTATAGTGTACGGTAGGACGGAAACGGGCGAGTGAGTGGTAGAAACCTTCGCTGAGACCACCGGTTCCGAAAGGAGTGTCGGTATCAGAGTGCATGAACTTGGTGTTGGCACGAACTGAGAGCCACTTGGTAACATCTGACTTGATGTTTGAAGATACGTTGTAACGCTTATAGTCCATGTCGGCATAGCGGAGAATACCATCTTCACCATAATAGCCGAGTGAAACGTAGTATTGCGCGCGTTTACCACCGCCGCTCGCGCTGATGTTATGATTCTGCTTGAACGCCCAATTCTTGTAATGGAGATCGAAGTAGTCGGTGTTACCGATACCTGACTCGGAATTCTCAAATGCGGGGTTCATTGAAGCATTAGGTGCGAGTTCCTGCCACGGGTCAACGCTGTTGGGATTATCGCGGAACTGACGCAGGAGTTCAAGTTTCTCATCAGAATAGAAACGGCTTACACCGGCATTGGCACAAGCTGCATTCCACATCTTTGCGAATTCATAACCATCAAGCATTTCAGGAAGCTTTGTGGGTTTGCTCCATCCAACAGAACCTTGATAGCTTACACGCATTTTGCCTTCCTGACCACGTTTAGTGGTAACGAGTACCACACCGTAAGCAGCTCGCGCACCATAGATAGCGCTGGCACCTGCATCTTTAAGCACCGAGATGCTCTCGATATCGTTAGGGTTCACATCGGAAAGGCTCATTTCAACACCGTCGACAAGCACGTAGGGCGTACCGGTACCTGAAAGGTTTCCTTGTCCGCGGAGCTGAAGTGTTGCGCTACCGCCGGGACGACCTGAATTACTGTTTGTCACGAGAAGACCGGGTACCACACCCTGAAGCATCTGGGCTGCATCGGCAACGGGACGATGTGCAATGTCTTCACCCTTAACCTGCGAAACCGCACCGGTAAGGTTTACTTTTTTCTGCACACCGTAACCTACAACCACAACTTCATCGAGTGACTCAGTATTAGATTTAAGGGTTACTTCAATAGGCTCGCCATTCCAAACAACCGATTTAGGCAGATAGCCTACATAAGAAATTTTGATTGTTGAACCAATCTTTACGTTAGCAATCGTGAATTTTCCGTCGATGTTTGTTGAAGTTCCATTTCCACCTTCAACAAATACCGATGCTCCGGGCAGAGGTTCACCGTCTTCATCATATACGGTTCCGGAACAAGTAGCTGTTTGCGTTGATTGTGCCGCTGCTTCTACCCCCCCCTCAACTGACTTTCAGCCAGCAATTTAGGAGACAGCAAAAACGACGCGGTCATAAACGCCATAGCTGAATAAATTACTTTTCGCATAAAAAATAGATAATTAATTGGTATTGATTTAATTAAACCCTATTAGAGGGGAATAACATAAAATTGTAGTCTATATATAATGTATTTTACGAAGTAAATGATTATTTTAGATTCTACAAAATATTTTAAATGTTTTTAACATTTACTAATACTTTTACTTGCGGTTTATATAGCCCCATCTTCCCGACGGTACAATAATTTAACGTGAATACCGGTTATTCTAACGGAATGAAATAAGTTCTAGTAATTATCTTAGGATTTTTCACAAAAGCCTGTTGAGCTACGCTCTTTGATTTTAGCATCAAGGACAATAGTGCGGTCGGGAGCCTGATAGTCATTAATTTTTTCAAGAAGTAGTTCCGACGCAATCTTAGCCATCTCATCGACCTGCTGCTCGGCAGCCGTAATCTGCGGATAAACAAGTGTTGACAGGATGGTTCCAGACATACATGAAATCGCCACATCACCGGGAATAGCGATATTATGCTCCTGCAAACATCTTTTGGCTCCGAGTGCCTGGGTTTCAGTGAAACAGAAAATAGCATCGAATTCTATACCCCGCTCAATTACCGCTTCAATGGCCTTAGCGCCATCCTCTACATCGACTCCACACGAAACAATCATCTCAGGACCGCAATGGAGCTTGAATTTCTCCATTGCTTCACGATAACCTTTCCGTCTCAGAACCGCGTTCTGTATATGATCGGGACCTGCGAGATGAAGAATCTTCTTACGTCCTTGCCTTATCAGATTCTCTACCATAAAGAACGATTTGATGTGGTCATTGCTCCTCACACACGGAGCTTTTATACCATCGGATATGATTCGGTCGAAGAAAACTATCGGTAATCTCCGGCTAATAAGTTCCTGATATGTTTTCAGATTGGCTGTCGAATGACATGAGCTGATAAGCAGACCTTCCACACGGCCGTCACGAAACATCTCAAGATTAGCTTTCTCAAGTTCAGGATCCTCATTAGAAAAAGCAATACTCACGCGATAGCCTTGCTCCACCATTATTTTCTGTACTTCGGAAATAAAACTCATTGAGAACGGCGTGGTAATCTCAGGGACAATCACACCGATGACACGGTTACTGTTGGCTCTCAGATTAACCGCCACCTCATTGCGTCTATATCCCATTTCCCGCGCTGTCTCCACGATTTTCTTCAGAGTCTCTTTTCCGACGTTGGATGTGTCGCCATTAAGCGCACGCGACACCGTCGACTTTGAGATCCCGAGAGCAGCCGCTATATCTTTTATCGTCACGTATTTCATACCCTACTCAAATATGGTTATAATTTATATCCGAGGAAGATTTTTCTTTAAGCAAAATATTTGTTTCTTACAAAGAAAAGACAAAAAAACAATAATGACAAAAATTTAACTCATTTTATTATTCTATCAACCTTGCATCACACTGATCATTGACCGGCTATGGGAACGGTTGCGGGAATTGAGAACGGTTGCGGGAACGGTTGCGTAAAATTTTAATGTTAAAAGTTACATGCTTTAATACCCTAAAATTATAAATTTGCTGTAACTAATCTTGATTATAACAACCAACAGTATTGCATTTTTATCATGGAAAATAACATGAAAGTAGCCGTGATGCTCGGCATCGGCAAAATGGGCTTTGTAGAACGTCCGATTCCGACTCCTAAAGATAATGAGGTTTTAGTTAAAATAGAATACGTGGGTATCTGCGGATCAGATATTCACTACTATGAATCGGGCCGTATCGGTGACTATATCGTTGAGCCTCCGTTTGTTCTTGGCCATGAAACCGGCGGTACGGTTGTTGCCGTAGGTAAAGATGTCACCCATCTCATGGTAGGTGATCGCGTAGCACTCGATCCCGTCAGGACCTGCGGTCACTGCGAATTCTGTCGCGAAGGTAAATATAATCTCTGCCCCGACGTTATCTTCTTTGCAACTCCTCCGGTCGACGGCGTATTCTGCGAATATGTGGCTCACGAAGCCGATCTCTGCTTCAAGCTTCCCGATAATATGTCAACTCTTGAAGGCGCACTCATCGAGCCGCTCGCCATCGGTTTCCATGCAGCTAATCAAGGCGGAGCGCACGTTGGCCAGACAGCCGTAGTGTTTGGCGCCGGATGTATCGGTCTCGTTTCAATGATGGCACTCAAGGCCGAAGGCGTAAGCAACGTCATCGTTGTGGATATCATGGAGAAACGTCTTGAAAAAGCTATGGAACTCGGTGCTACTGCCGTTATCAACTCGGCTAAAGAGGACCTCAAGGAACGTATCAATGAACTTACAAACGGTCGCGGCGTAGATCTATCTATCGAAACTGCCGGAACCGAAATAACAACCCGCCAGGCTATCGAAATTGCCCGTAAGGGATCAACTATTGTCCTTGTAGGCTATTCTAAGACAGGTGAACTCACCCTGCCTATCAGCTTATTCATCGACAAGGAGCTCACTTTCAAATCGGTGTTCCGTTACCGTCACATATATCCGATGGCAATCGACGCTGTTGCTTCAGGCCGAATCAATATCAAAGGTATCGTTACCAACGAGTTCAGCCTTGATGAAATTCAGGAAGCTATGGATAAGAGCGTATCCGACAAAGCCAATATCGTTAAATCGGTAATCAAAATCTAAATTTCCCGACGCCATGAATCGTAAAACAGTAGTTGGAATCGGTGAGGCACTCTGGGATTGTCTCCCTACCGGACGCCAGATAGGCGGCGCACCTGCTAATTTCGCATACCATGCATCACAGCTCGGATGCGACGGCTACGCAGTGAGTGCGATCGGAAACGATGAACTCGGGAACGAAATCGTAGATATATTCAGCAACCGCAATCTGAAACATATCCTTAACCGTGTGGACTATCCCACCGGTACCGTTCAGGTGACTCTCGATGACAAGGGGATTCCTTCATACGTCATTGAACAGAATGTTGCGTGGGACAATATCCCATCCAGCAAGGAGCTTGACGAACTTGCCGCCCACACCGACTGCCTCTGCTTCGGTTCACTCGCACAGAGAAACGCTACATCACGCGAAACCATCAAACGTTTCATCTCGATGATGCCCGAGAACTCACTCAAAGTATTCGACATCAACCTCCGCCAGAACTTCTACAGCCAGGAGATCATCGAAGAATCGCTCAAGCTGTGTAACGTTTTAAAAATCAACGATGAAGAGGTTGTGATCGTGAGCAAGATGCTTGGTATCGAAGGTGACCTTGCCGAATGTGGACGCAAAATCCTCGAAAAATACAACCTGAAGATCGTTGTACTCACATGCGGAGCTAACGGCAGTTACACAATCACTCCCGAACAGACACTATTCGTTGAAACTCCGAAAGTCACCATCGCCGACACTGTAGGAGCAGGAGATTCATTCACCGCGACGTTCTGCGCATCACTGCTTAATGGAATCGACATCCCTACCGCACATAAAAGAGCGGTTGATGTGTCGGCTTATGTATGCACTCAGTCAGGTGCTATGCCGGTACTCCCGGAGTCCTTAAAATAAAATGACTATTAAAACCATGAATAAATCAAAACTACTAACCCTTACCCTATCAGCCGCCATGCTCAGCGCCGCCTACAATCCGGCGCTGGCACAGCAGGCTAAATATGTTTTCTATTTTATCGGCGACGGAATGGGTCAGAACCAAGTTCAGCTGACGGAACTCTATCGCGGAGAAATGGAAGGAAAAATCGGTCTTGTTCCATTGCTGTTCACTCAGTTCCCCTACGCATCGATAGCATCAACCTATTCATCGACAAACGGAGTTACCGATTCAGCAGCATCAGGAACCGCTCTTGCTACAGGTTCAAAAACCGCCAACGGCTGTATCGGCGTTGCAAGCGATAAAAAGACTCCACTTAAAAGCATTGCCTATCGCGCCAAAGAGGCAGGCAAACGTGTAGGCGTATCTTCGAGTGTAGCTATAAACCACGCTACTCCCGCTGCATTCTACGGCCACAATGAAAGCCGTAAAAATTACAATGACATCGCTATGGAACTTGGTCCGTCGGGATTTGATTTCTTCGGAGGCGCCGACTTCTGGGGGGCAGTTCCCGAAGACTCGCTCGGAGTTTTCAACAACTCTCGCCGACACGGATATACTATCGTGCGCGGTTATGACGAGTTCCGCAAGAACATCGATAAAGCCGATAAAATAATCCTGTTACAGGATGAGGAAACATCTAAAATCGATGAACGTACCATCCCATATACCATCGACCGCCAGCCCGGTAATCTGACTCTTCCTGAAATTACTCAGGCAGGTATCGATTTCCTTATGAAGGATGCGCCAAACGGATTCTTCTTCATGATCGAGGGAGGCAATATCGACTGGGAATGTCACAGCAACGACGCAGCGCCGATCATCCATGAAATACAGGATTTCGACAATGCTATCGGAATTGCCTATGAATTCTACAAGAAGCATCCCGATGAAACCCTGATTGTTGTCACCGCCGACCATGAGACAGGCTCACTCTGCCTCGGAACAGGTCCTTACGTTCTTAATCTCAAAGCCCTCTCAAATCAAAAAGTCAGCGAACTTCAATTCACCCGTATTCTCAATCAAATGAGAAAAGAAAATAAAGGCGTGGTGACTAAAGAGATGGCCGACAAGGCTCTCGCCGAATATTTCGGATTCGGAACCGCACTGCAACTCAACGACAAGCAAAAAGCACGTCTCGATGCAGCCTATGAGGAATCATTCGGACCGAAAGTAGAACTTGTCGAGAGTGAATATCAGGCTGTGATACCTCTCGCCACAGAAGCTAAACGGATCATTAATGAAATTGCCTACTTAGGCTGGGGATCAGGAGGCCACTCCGCATCATTCGTTCCTGTCTATGCGGTAGGAGCAGGTGCAGATGCATTTACAGCCCGCACCGATAATGCCGGAATAGCACGTATAATCTCCAACCTCGGAGGTTACCCGGTTACCGACTGAAAATTATACTGACTAACTGACCTCACATTATAATTCGCCGGCGGGATATTTCCATTTTTTTAAGTTTGCAATCCCTAATCCCGCCGGCACCAATTTCATAAGACAAGAACAATAATAGGATACCATGAATTTTTAAGGTTAATATTGAAAGGTTACAAAGGTTTCCAATAAGTACAATTCCTAAGTTAAAAAACACACCCTATATTATTCTCTGCCTAATTTCTAATCATTTATACCATCATTTATGCATTCAACTATTGACAAATTGCTGAAAAGGACGATGTCGGCAAGCCGTGCAGTCCTACTGCTTATAGGGCTGCTATGCTGCTCCTTAAGCGGCCTCGCAAGCCAATTACCGCCTGATGTCAAGGATATCACAGGTACTGTGATTGACAATGAGGGCGAGCCTATAATCGGCGCGACTGTTAAAATCAAAAACACGTCGAACGGCACCATGACCAATATCGACGGTAATTACTCTCTCAAAGCATCAAAAGGAGATGTACTGGTTGTCAGCTTCATCGGTTACAAATCTCAGGAAACTACCGTTGGCGAGTCCAATAAATATGATTTTACTCTTGTCAGCGACACCGAACTCCTTGATGAGGTTGTCGTTATCGGCTATGGTACGATCAAGAAAAAAGACCTTACCGGAGCAGTATCAAATCTTAAGGGTGAAAAAGTTGCTGAGCGCCACACCACCAAACTCGCTACAGCTCTCCAGGGTGCTATCGCCGGTGTCCAGGTAACCCGTTCCAACGGTCAGCCGGGAGCAAGTTCAAGCGACATTCTAATCCGTGGTGTGACAACAATCGGTGACGCGTCTCCGCTTATTATCGTCGATGGTGTGCCTACCGACAATATCGACAACATCAACAACAACGATGTGGAAAGCATCTCGGTGCTTAAAGACGCAGCTTCAGCCGCTATCTACGGTTCACGTGCTGCTGCCGGTGTTATCCTTATCACTACCAAACGCGCGAGTGAAAGCGACATCAAACTCACATATAACTTCGAATACGGTCTCGAAATACCCGCTTCACAGCCGACAAACGTTGGAATGCAGCGCTACCTCGAGATGGTCAACGAGCTTCATTACAATGACAATCCTTCGGGAGGATGGTATCAGATCTATACTGAGGATCAGGTTGCCAACTGGGTCGCACGCAACGCTGAGGATCCCGACAACTATCCTATCACCGACTGGTATGATCTTATGATCAAAGGTTCTGCACCCCGCCAGTCACACGTAATCAACCTCACCGGAGGCTCCAAGAAAGTAAAAACACGCGTTACCCTCAGCTATGACAAGACCGACGGTCTGTTCAAGGAAGCCAAGAATACCTATCAGCGTTACATGGTACGCACCAACAATGACTTCACCTTCAACAAGTATATCGGTGCCAACGCCGACATCAACGTAATCTACAGCGAAACCGAAAAGCCGAAATTCACAACAGTATGGAGCGGTATCTACAATGCATCGCCCGCTTACGCTCACCGCTGGCAGAACGGCACTATGGGTGACGTTAAAGACGGATCGAACCCTTACGGAAAACTTACCGAAGGCGGTGATATCAACGCAGCCACACTTAAAGCCGCAGGTAAATTCTCAATCTTCGTCACTCCGTTCAAAGGTCTGAAGCTTTCGGCAATCGTGGCTCCGCAGCTCACTTTCACAAAAACAAAGACTTTCACTAAGAAAGTGCCATACTACCGTCAGGATGATCCTCTTACAATCGCAGGATATCTTAGCGACTACACCACCAACAACCTTGAAGAGGAACGTGCTGATGCAAAACGTCTTACAACCCAGCTCCTGGCCAACTACAACAACACATTCGGTAAACATGATGTGAACCTCATGGCAGGTTATGAAACGTACTACTATTTCCATGAATCGCAGTCGGCATCAACTAACAATATGGCTCTTGACACCTACCCATACCTTTCTGTCGCAAACAAAGATTATCTGGGTGTTGGCGGAACTGCCTATGAGAATGCCTACCGTTCTGTATTCGGCCGCGTAGTCTATAGCTACGACAACCGTTACCTCCTGCAATTCAATATCCGTGACGACCAGTCTTCACGATTCCACCAAAAACACCGTATCGGAACATTCCCCTCGGTATCTTTAGGATGGGTTCTCTCACAGGAGAAATTCATGCAGAACATCAATCCGGCAGCGCTTACATTCCTTAAAATCCGCGGATCATGGGGACAGCTCGGTAATGACCGTATCGGTAACTATCCCTATATCTCACTGATGGACTTCACCAAATCACTTCTTTACAATGCGAAAAACGAAGTTGAATTCCGTCAGGGTGCAGCCCAGATCTCTTACGCTATCAAGAACATTACCTGGGAAACAACCGAAAGCTTCGATATCGGTGTTGATGCTCGCTTCTTCAATAACCGTCTGTCATTCACCGGCGACTTCTATAAGAAATATACCAAAGACATGCTCCTCGCGCTTGAAATTCCGAAGTATCTTGGTTACTCCAACCCCGACCAGAACGCCGGACGCATGAATACAACCGGTTATGACCTCGAGCTGAGCTGGAACGACCGTATCGGTGATTTCACCTACAGCGTTGCCGTAAACTTCTCGGATTATATTTCGAAAATGGGTGATCTTAAAGGAACTCAGTTCACCGGTGAAAAGACAAGCCGCAAGGGCAGCTACTATAATGAATGGTACGGTTACGTTGCCGACGGACTTTTCCTTACTCAGGAAGATCTCGACAATTCTCCGAAACTGAACGCAACCACCAAAGTTGGTGACGTCAAATTCAAAGATATTTCCGGACCCGACGGTGTACCCGACGGTGTGATCTCACCCGAATATGACCAGACTCTACTTGGCAACTCACTCCCCCGTTACCTCTATGGCGGAACCATCAACGCACAATGGAAAGGTATCGACCTTAGCATGGCATTCCAGGGAATCGGTTCTCAGAATGTTCGTATGACCGAGTCAATGGTTCAACCGTATCGCGGAAAATGGGGTTCAATCCCGGGTATCCTCGACGGCAACTACTGGAGTTCACTAAACACCGATGAAGAGAACGCCAAAGCACGCTACCCGCGTCTTACTACCACCAACAAGGACGTAAACAATGCTATGTCTACTTTCTGGATGTTCAACGGACGTTACTTCCGTATGAAAAACATCACTCTCGGCTACACCCTGCCGCAGAAATGGACCCGTAAGGCCTACATCGACCGTGTACGCGTTTACGTGAGCGGTAACGACCTCTTCACTATCAATGACTACCCGACCGGATACGATCCCGAACGTACGACTTCGAGCTATCCTATCACCAAATCGGTAATATTCGGTCTGAACGTTAACTTCTAAACAGAATACAACAATGAAAAATATCAAACATATATTACCGGCTCTGGCTTTGGCCTTCACATCGGTATCATGTATCGATCTTGACCGCTATCCGCTCGACCAGGGTTCAAGCGAGACCTGGTTCTCTTCCGAAACAGAGTATGATCTCGCAGTGGCTGACATATATCGCCCCGTATGGTGGGATCTCGGTCAGGAAGCATGGAACGACGACTACTTTTACCGCAAGGTTGCCGGACAACCGATCGTTGACGGAACACTCAACAGTGAAAGCGACATAAAAGGTTATCTACAGCTTCAGACCACCTACACCAACCTTTACAAGGCGATCGTTCGCGCCAACACAATCATCGCCAACATGGACCGTGGTCGCGAACACGGAATCAACGAGACTAAACTCCTCGATTACGAAGCTCAGGCCCGATTCACCCGCGCTTATCACTATGGTATGCTCGTTTTCCACTTCGGAGATGTTGTCTATGTTGAAAACGCAACAACTATCGAAGAGTCGTACACCATGTCACAGACTCCGAAAGCCGAGATCATCAAGAAAATCTATGAGGACTTCGATTTCGCGATCGAGAATCTTCCTGAAAAGAACTCTGCCTACCGCACTGCCACCAAAGGTGCCGCTCTCGCTCTGAAAGCGCGTTTCGCCCTCTGGTTTGAAGACTGGGATGTAGCTGCTGAAGCAGCTAAAGAATGTATGGCTCTCGCTGATAAAGGAATCTACCGTCTCCATCCCGACTTCGGTGAGTATTTCCACGCCCGCAACGATGCCGAGTCAATCTTCCTGACTCCCAACTCCGATAACCTCGAACTTTACGCATCAAACGCGCCGTTCAGCTCGGCAAGCTCTTACTGCCCGCGTCTCGCCGGCGGTACTGCTTCAAAAGGTCCGTCATGGGCGATCCTCGCAGCATTTGAATGTACCGATGGTCTTCCTATTGATGAATCACCGCTGTTCGATCCTAAGAATCCTTTCAAAAACCGTGACCCGCGTTGTGCCGAAACACTTATTGAATTCGGCAGCACTAATCTCGGTGTCGTATTCGATCCTCGTCCGTCAGCAACTAAAGTAATGGACTATAATCAGAATAAAATGGTACCGAACATCGATAGCTATCCTGTTGGTAACGCCAATGCATCTTACAACGGTCTCGTATGGAAGAAACGTACTGAAATCGAATGGTGTACCGGTTTGAAAAAAGCGACCAACGACAATGTGATAATCCGTCTGGCCGATGTTTACCTGATCTACGCCGAAGCAATGATCGAGCAGAACAAGATCGACGATTCAGTTCTTGATGCAATCAACAAAGTTCGCGCCCGCGCTTACAAATGTCAGGTTGGCGAAGTCAGCAAATACCCTGCCATCACAAGCAAGGACCAGAAAGAACTCCGCAAGGTTATCCGTCGCGAACGCCGCGTGGAACTCGCTTTCGAGTGTCTCCGTTATTATGACTGCATCCGTTGGAGAATCGCCGAGAAAGCTTTCAACAAACCAAACTGCGGTCTCATCGCCAACAAGACCAAAGCGAAAAAGATCGAAACCGATGGCCACTGGTTCTGGGAATATGCTCCCGAAATCGATGACGACTGTATCCCCGATTTCCAGAAACTTATCGATGCTCAATTATGCGAAGTCCACTCTAAAGGAAACTTCAGCGAGCGCATGTATCTCTGGCCTATTCCCGCCAAAGAACTTGTAATCAACAAGAACCTTAAACAGAACGAGGGATATTAATTCACTACCATATCATCACACCCGGTAAGATTTTCCGGGTGTGATGACTAACTTCCAATCTAATGAACCGCATCACATCGTTTTTTGCAAAACTGCTTCTGATCTCTCTCTGCTGCAATTCCGCTATGGCTTCGTCACTGCTCGATTCCATCAGCGGTAAACGCATTTTTATCGCCCACCGTGGAGTTGACCTGAAATCGACTATAGCCGGAGAGAATTCCATTGAAGCTATCCGCCTTGCCAAACGTGCCGGATTCGATGCGATTGAAACCGATGTGCGTCTGTCGGCCGACGATTCATTAGTTGTAATGCACGATGCTACTCTGAAACGAACATGTCTTACAGCCGACGGGCAGAAAATCAGCGAACCTATCCCGGTTGCCGATCTTACATGGAAAGAGTTGCAGAGCAATTATAAGCTCAAGGCCGATGCTCCTGAAAATCAATCAAAAATACCCTCTCTTCATGAATATCTGCTTGAATGTCGACGCAACGGGCTGATTGTTTTCATCGAGCCTAAAAAAGTTGAGGAAGCCAAAATGGAAAGCTTCCTGCAGGGCATAATAAAAGAAGCCGATGCGATATTAGGCCGCGGAAACTACATCGTCACTTCAAATAACGATGCAAATGATATCATCCGAGATTCTCTCGCAATCAAGGATGTTCCGTTGATGGGTATCCTATATCAAACGACATTTGACCGGATCAACCGGCTTGGAAACGTGATCATGGCTATCAGCACAACACGTTTCACACCCGATAAATACACTGAAAACGTCGCGTTATCGCGACAACATAATCTTCTCACCGAATCACACAGCGATAAATTCCCGCAGTTCAACCTGATAAACCGCAACGGAATCGACGTTGTGTCAACCGACTTTCTCGCCCCCGACAACGACAGCGAAGGCGAGATACTGATGCAGATATCCGATCTGGAAATTACCCCCGGCTCCCGTCTGGTACTGGGTCAATATAATGAACCGGTTTATTTCGGGGGACTCTACCTCGACTTCGACATTGAAGGAGACGCCGAAATAACACTTGGAAAACAGACGTTCAAAAACACCGATGCTCCAAAAGGGAAACATCAGGTAGTAATTTACAATGAAATTCCACAGTTCTCTATCGCTGCTGCCGGCGACAAAGCGACAGTAAAGAATCTGCGATTGAAACTGATTAAATATTAACACTGATCAAAACTTATCACAACAATGGAAAACAATAATAAATATATTGAAAAAGCTCGAGAAATCGACGTGATTGAGAACGTTGACGTACTCGTTATCGGAGGTGGTCCCGCCGGAATAGGAGCTGCGGTAGGCGCAGCAAAAACCGGGGCTACCGTTATGATTGTAGAAGCAATGGGATCATTCGGTGGAATGTGGACCAACGGTATGGTAATAACCCTTGCAGGCTTCAACAGCTGGCTCCGTCCTTATCGCCGCTGTGTTGCCGGAGTGATGGAGGAATGGATAAAGCTCGCCGAAGAGAAAGGCGGAGTAGAGAACAACCGTTCATGGGTTCTCAGTTCCGACCCCGAGATAATGAAACTTGCCGCTGACCGTCTGCTCGAAAAATACGGTATCAAATGCCTGCTCCACACATGGGTTGCCGATGCTATCGTTGAGGACAACAAAGTGAAAGGAGTAATAATCGAGAATGTTGACGGACGTAAAGCAATAATGGCCAAAGTGGTCGTTGACTGTACCGGCAACGGCGACGTTATGGCACGCGCAGGAGCCGAGTTCAACATCTCCGATGAACTCCAGCCTATGACATTGCCATTCTTCATTGCTGAAGTTGAACCTTCAGGCCCAATTCCATTCGAAGAGGAACTTATCATCCCGTTCGGACCGGAACCAGGATACCTCGGAAAAGAAGGTTTGGCATACTCGAGCCGTCGCCGTGACATCGGTATCGACATCAACAATCCCGTTCTCGCAAAAGCCTACGAGGATGGAGAACTCCCATTCTTCGGCGGTCCGTGGTTCGGTGGTCTTCGACGGAATTTCCCGTGGGTGAACACAACCCGCGTCTACGGTTCAGCAGTGAACGCACGCGAACTGACCGACGCTGAAATCGAAGCGCGACGCGATGCACACACTATCGCCGATTACTACCGCACTCACTGTAAAGGCTTCGAAAATAGTTGGATCATGACAACGTCACCAACCATCGGCATCCGTGAAACCCGCCGTCTGGCAGGTGAATACGTGATGACACGTGAAGATATAGTTAATCCAGGCAAAATAGAGGATTCGATCGCACTCGGAGTATGGCCTATCGATATTCACCCGCCAAAAGGACAGAACGGGGCGCACGATATGTATGTACCTCTCCCCTATCCTATCCCGTACCGTAGTCTCGTTCCGAAAAAAATCGACAATCTGCTCGTTGCCGGACGTTGCATTTCAACCGAACGCGAAGCACTTGGTACAATCCGCGTAGGTGCCACTTGTGGCGCGACCGGACATGCAGCCGGAATCGCTGCGGCTATGGCTGCCATCAACAATACCACTCCACGCGAAGTAAATGTAGCCGCATTACAAGCCGAACTTAAAAATCAGAACGCTATTATTGAATGATCGACTGCATTATGAAATTCGCTAAAAGCATAATCACTGTAGCCATCGCAACAACTGCCGTACTCTGCGCTTCGGCTCAGAAAGCCGAAGTGGGGAAACCGTTACCTTCCTGGACCGACGGTTACCTCGACATTCATGCAGTGAACACCGGTCGAGGCGAATGTACGTTCATGATTTTCCCCGACGGGACAACCATGCTTGTCGACGCCGGAGAGTCGAAAAGTAAAGGCCCGAATCTTGTGGATCCGAAACCTGATGCCAAAACAGCTCCTTACGAAACATACACAAAGTATATTCAGCATTTTCTCGAAGGAACAGGTAACCGTGAACTCGACTATATGCTCCTGACTCACTTCCACATGGATCACATGGGAGATGTCTATGAGGGTATGCCCGAATCGAAAACAGGAGCCTACAAACTGACCGGACTGGCAGGCGTAGGTGAAACTATTCCGTTCAAAAAAGTCATCGACAGAGCGTGGCCCGATTATAAACTCCCTATTGAACCTGTGAGCCTCGCGTTCCCCAACTATCTTAACTTCATCAAATGGCATAAGGAGAACAAAGGAACCGAGATCGAGTGCTTCAACGTGGGCAAGAACGATCAGATCGTACTTACACACAATCCTGAAAAGTATCCCGAATTTGAAGTACGCAACATTGCAGCCAACGGAGTTGTATGGACAGGCGTAGCCGATGTGACACGCGATCATTTTATTCCCACGAAATATCTGCCCAACAAGTCGGACTGGCCCGATGAAAACGAATGTTCTATCGCATTCCGCGTATCTTACGGACCGTTTGATTACTTCACCGGCGGTGACCTTCCTTCGGTAACCACTCACGATTGGCAAAACATCGAACTTCCTGTAGGCGCCGTGGCAGGACCTGTCGAGGCAATGAAGAGTAATCATCACATGAACTACGATGCGATGGGCGTTGACATCCTTAAAGGTCTCCGACCGCAAGTAATCGTGGTACACAATGCCAAAGCTCAACAACCCGACATTGAGGTTCTGCGCCGCATACAGTCGAAAGTGAAAGCCTATCCCGGCAAGATCAAGGATGTATATTCTACAAATTTCCACAAGGCAACCAAATATGTGGCATATCCCAACACCAATAAAATGCCTGCAAAGGAAGGTCATATAGTAATCCGCGTTGTTCCGGGGGGAAAAGAATTCTATGTTTATTCGCTTGACGACACCAACGATTCCTACACCGTGAAAACCGTCAACGGTCCATATTATTGTAACTGAATCTATAAATAATGAAACGCATAATCATCGCATCCATAATGGCTATGTTGCTCTGTCCCGCCTGGGGCCGGGTGACTCTGCCGGCTCTTATTTCCGACGGCATGGTACTGCGCAGCAATGACGGCGCACGTCTCTGGGGCCGAACAGCACCGAACCAACAAGTAAGAATCAAGCCGTCATGGACTAATAAAAGCATAGTCGCCACTGCTGACGCTGCCGGAAACTGGGAAACACGGATTCCAACAGGCAAACCTTCGAACATTACACATCATATCGACTTCATCGACGGTGATACGGTTAGAGTCAACGATGTTCTGATAGGTGAAGTATGGTTATGCACAGGTCAGAGCAATATGGTCTTTCCCGTAGGCGATCACACTGATACACTTGTATGGCAAACCGGTATGATCGATGCCAAAGAACAGCTTGCCGACGCCACTTTTCCCGAACTGCGACTGTTCACCGTCGACTATGCAATCTCGGTCGACCGTAAACTCGAGAACTTTTCAGGTCGCTGGGTGAAAGCCACACCGGAGACAGTCTACGATTTCTCTGCCGTTGGATTCATATTCGGACACCGTCTCCACAAAGAGCTGAAAGTTCCGGTTGGACTTATACAGTCGGCTGTTGGAGCAACTTCTATTGAATCATGGATAAATCCCGAATTGCAGACAGATACGATGTACAATTTCATGAAGCGGAAATACGCTCCCGAGGTTGTTACTCCAAAAACAGCCCACCGCACTTCGGGCGGCCTGTGGAACGGAATGATAAACCCGATCAACCGCTATGATGTGACGGGAACAATATGGTATCAGGGTGAAGGGAACAATGTGAACGCATACAATTATGCGGCCATGATGAAAACTCTTATAAATTCATGGAGAGCCGATCGTAAACATCCCGATATGCCTTTCTACTATGTGCAGATAGCACCGTTCCGCGACCGTTCACCGTATATCCGCGAAGCGCAGCTCGAAGTGCTTGAATCAGGAATCGGCAATGTGGGTATGGCAGTTATCACCGATGCCGGCGACTCGCTCGATATACACCCGCGCAACAAAGTTGCACCCGGCGAACGCCTTGCGCTGATAGCTCTCAATAACACCTACGGACGAAAAAATGAGTTCTCAGGTCCGATAGTAAAAAATGTAAGCTATCGTAACGGTAAAGCAATAGTAGAATTCCGCCATGATAAAGGACTCAGAACCTATGACGGAAAACCGGTAACAGGATTTTATATCGCCGGCAACGACCGGAAATTCTATCCTGCCATCGCCGAAATAGTCAAAGACAAAGTAATCCTATACTCACCCGATGTAACAGAACCCACTGCCGTGAGATACGGATTCTCCAACTTTCCGCGAATAAACCTCTCCAACGGAGCTGGCTTACCGGCATCACCGTTCCGTACGGATAAGCCTTTGAAAAAGTTAAATTCGGCAAATCGCTGATGTATAAGCCGATAATGTTACATTAATGCTATCATTTGTTACAATAGTTACATTAATAACATTACAAATAAACTTACTTTGTTGAACTAATTACCTTATAATACCAACCCGCGATAATGAATAAAAGCCTCATAAGCCTGCTGACAGTTATCTCGACATTTATGTCGGTGAATGCAAGGGTATCACTCCCGGCAATCATATCCGACAATATGGTTCTGCAACAACATACCGATGCACGTATCTGGGGTAAGGCTGATCCCGGCGAATATGTAAGTATATCGCCATCATGGACAAACGAAACATATACCGTTATAGCTCAGGCCGACGGTAATTGGTCAACGACGGTCACTACACCACCCGCTACGCTTAAAAACCAGTCCATGTCGGTGCAGGGTCACAACAACCGCATAAATATCAGCAATATTCTCATAGGGGAAGTCTGGTTATGTACCGGTCAGAGCAACATGCTCTTCCCTGTTGGACCTCACCCGCATAATTTCAAATGGCAGACCGGAATGATAGATCTTGATGAACAGATGAAAGATGCCGATTATCCCGACATACGCCTGTTCACTGTAGGCTACTGCGAATCGCCACTTGAAGAACGATACGATTGCGTCGGACGCTGGGTACAATGTACACCGGAAACAGCATTTGACTTCTCAGCAGTAGGTTTCGTATTCGGACGCAAACTGTTCAATGAACTCAATATTCCAGTTGGTCTTATTCTGTCGGCATACGGCGACACCCACGCAGAATCGTGGATGAAAGAAGATCTTATGAAGAATGATCCGTTCTATCAGGATGTTTACGATGAATTCGGTCTCGATAAAGTAGAAACCTCCAAGAAACCCTACAAAGTTCCTGCAACACTATGGAACGGTATGCTCAACCCGATTCTCGGCTATACGATAGCAGGAAACATCTGGTATCAGGGCGAGGCCAACGACATGCGCAACAGCAAATATCAAAAAGTATTCACAACGCTGATCAACAGCTGGCGCAAGGAGTGGAAACAGCCCGACATGCCGTTCTACTTCGTCCAGATCGCACCGTTCCACCGACAGTCGGCAGGAATCCGCGAAGCTCAGCTGAAAACATTCAAAAGCGGCATACAGAATATTGGCATGGCTGTCATAACTGATGCCGGTGATTCACTCGATATACATCCTCGTAATAAAGTAATCCCCGGAGAGCGTCTCGCCCGCTGGGCGCTGAACAAGCAATATGGTAAAGATATCGCATGCTGCGGACCGATTTACCGAAGTGCCGAAACCGACGGCAACAAGATGGTAATTCAATTTGATTATGCCGACAACGGTTTGATGACACCAAATAAAAAATCGCTCACCGGATTTTATATTGCCGGGGCTGACCGAAAGTTCTATCCGGCCAAAGCCGTGATAAAAGGGAACAGCGTTATCGTAAGTTCACCGAAAGTAAAAAATCCTCAGGCCGTGCGCTACGGTTTCGATACGTTCTTCCGCGTAAATCTTTATAACACCGAAGGGATCCCTGCATCACCATTCAGAACTGATAACTGGCCCCTTTGAAAAATAACATAACCACTTTTTAACAAACCGATCATGAAACTACAGAATACATTCCGGAATATAGCATTGGCAGCTCCGCTCGCAATGACTATGCAAGCCTATGCGCAACAGCAACGGCCAAATATCATCTTTTTCCTCGTAGATGACTACGGTTGGACAGAAACCTCACTCCCGTTCGGTGAAGAGACCTACCCGCGCAACAAAATGTTCCACACTCCCAACATGGAACGCCTTGCCAAAAAAGGTGTCATGCTCACCAACGCATACGCATGTTCACTTTCAACTCCTACACGTACATGCCTTATGACCGGAATGAACTCGGCACACATGGGTATCACCTCGTTCAGTTCACTCTACAAAGATATCGTTCCCGATGCTATCGGCGGACATCCGGGTGCCACCAACGAGAATCTCGATGACATCTTCGCTCACCCGAAATGGAACTACAACGCTCTCTGCCCTGCACAGTTCGACAATGAGGAAGACCGCAAGACTTATGGTCTCAACAACACACTCTATGCCACTCCGATGCCTCAGTTGCTACGTGATTCAGGTTATCACACGATCCACGTCGGCAAAGCTCACTGGGCGCCTGCGGGAACTCCGGGAAGCAATCCCTACAATATGGGATTCGTTGTCAACATCGCCGGTGCGCAGAACGGACACCCGAAAAGCTATCAGCCCGAGGACAACTTCGGCAATCTCCCTGGTCAAGGTGACTACGGATCAGTACAGAACATGTCGCAATATTATGCAAGTGGCGTGCATCTGACCGATGCAATCACTCGCGAAGCATTGAAAACGCTTGAACATCCAATAAAACAAAACATACCGTTCTTCCTCTATTTCGCTCATTACACCAACCATACTCCGATACAGCGCGACGTGCGTTTCTATCAGAAATATATTGACGCAGGCTACGATGAAGGAGAAGCACGTTATGCTTCTATGGTCGAAGGAATGGATAAGAGTCTCGGCGAAGTACTCGACTTCGTTGAAGAAAAAGGTATCGCCGACAACACTATCATCATCTTCTACAGCGATAACGGTCCCCACAGCGTCGGAGGTGAAAAAGGTGGCGAACTGCACACACAGGCTCTTCCTCTGCGCGAAGGAAAAGGATCGGTCTATGAAGGAGGTATCCGCGTCCCGATGATGGTTTGCTGGCCTGGAAAAGTCGCACCCGATACCCGAATCAACACTCCGGTCGTTACCGAAGACTTATTCCCTACTTTCTGCGAACTTGCAGGAGTTGAAAATCCACAGACTGTACAGACACGCGACGGAAACTCAATCGTAAAACTCATCACCGATGGTTCTCAATACGTGGCTGAAGCAAAGAAAAACGGAAAAATAAACAATCAGAAAGAAGCAAATGCATTTGAGATACCTATTGAGGTTTCCGGTCTTGATGCTACTCGTCCGCTCGTATTCCATTATCCCCACCAGCTCCGTTTCGAGGATCAGGACGATATCGACTTCATGAGTGCGCTGCGTCGCGGAGATTATAAGCTCGTTTATCGAATGCACACCGGCGAACTTGAGCTATATAACCTTAAAGATGATCTCGGAGAACACAACAACATTGCTTCGAAACACCCTGAAATGGTAAAAAATATGGCAAAGGAACTCGGAGATAAACTCCGTGGATGGAATGCACCGATGCCTACCGTACGCGCTACCGGTAAACTCGTTGCTATGCCCGATGAAGTATAAATTGCCCGACAATCAATAATCAATCATGAATCTACAGAAACTTTTCATACCTTTTGCCGCCGCTCTTATACTAAACGCCTGCGGTGACTCAAAAAAAGATATTCCCGATGTCCCGACGACTCCTCCAGTAGAAGAACCGGGAGATAAACTTATCCTCGATATTCCCGATAAAGCCGGGAATAACGTGAAAGGAGTCGTTTACTGCGGAAACGAGCCTGTTGAGGGCGCCGTTGTCAGCGATGGCACATCAGTAGTGAAAACTGATGTTAACGGACGCTACTATCTCAACAGTAATAAAAAGCGTGAATACGTTTTCGTTTCAATTCCCTCGGGCTACAAAGTCAAAACCGATAAAATCTATCCGCAGTTCTTTTCCAAGTTCAGCACAGCCGACGAATCGGTAACCGAGCAGCACAATTTCGAACTGACGAAAACCGATAAGGATAATTACGTTATTCTCGGACTCGCCGATATGCATGTGGCCAACATACGCAACACCCCAAAACAGTTCACCGAAAGATTCATCCCCGACGTAAATGCTACCATCGCCGAATACAAAGCGCAGGGCAAAGATGTTTACTGTCTCAGTCTCGGTGACGAAAGCCACGATCTGTATTGGTACAACTATAACCTCGCACTTGGAGCCATCAAACCTTATATTGAAAAAATAAACGCTCCTCTTTTTCAATGTATGGGTAATCATGACAATGACCCGTACTGTCCCGATGATTTCCTTGCCGAAAACACATGGCGCAAAGAAATGGGACCGAGCTACTACTCATTCAATATCGGTAAGTTCCACTATGTTGTCCTTGACAATATCGTCTACATAAACAATGGTGGAACACAAGGCAAGATCGGTGACCGCGAATATGATCTCAAAGTAACGTCCGAACAGCTCGAATGGCTCAAAAAAGATCTCGCGGCTGTTGATAAAACCGCACCCCTCGTCATTGCCATGCACGCGTCATATTTCAACAAGGCCAAACTTTACGACAAAGATCCCGATCCCCAGAAACCGAGAATACGCTACACTCTTGAAAATTATAAAGATCTAAAGAATTGTGTGTCCGGATTCAGTAATGTAACAATCCTTTCAGGCCATGCCCACACTAACTCAAGCACCGGCGAAGGAAACATACGCGAATATAATATCGGAGCCGTTAACGGTTCACTATGGTACACCGGTCAGGATCACATGGCCAAGAATCATATCTGTGGCGACGGATCGGTAGGAGGATACTTCGTGATGGATATACAGGGTAATAACTACACCCACTACTACAAGAGCATGGGATACGATAAGAACTATCAGTTCCGAACTTATGACGGTAACACGACCTTCATCAGAAAGACCAAACATTTCCCTAATGCGGCATCGTCATATAGCAACAAAAAGGTTTACGACCTCTTCAACGAAAAGGCTAATGATCCCAGCAACGGAAACTACGGCTGTATGGAAGAATGGGGCGGAGTTTATGCCGATGGAGCTACGACTCCCAAAGCACGTACCGATAATATGGTATTCATAAACGTATTCGGATGGGACGATCGTTGGAAAATCGAAGTTACCGAAAACGGTAAAAAACTCGATGTTATCCGTATGAACGCCTATGACCCGCTGCATATCATTTCATTGGCTTGCAAATGCCTCGACAACGGCGCCGACGCAAGCAAGGAAGAAAGCATAACTTCAGGTCGTTTGCCGAGCCTTACCGCACACTTCTTCCGTGTGCAGGCGTCATCAGCCACATCTAAGCTTACCATCAAGGTAACCGATGCCGATAACGTTGTCTACACCGAAGAAATGACCCGTCCGAAAGAATTCTCCACAAGTATGAAATAATACTCACTCAGTTAACTCATGTATAAATCAATAGTACTGGCATCACTAATAGCTTTAGCTACCGTAGCCGATATCAAGGCCACGGAACCTTCGATACGTCTCGAAGGGAACGGCGAAGCAGTGGAATACCCTCTGTCAACTCGCAACAGAGTATATTTCAATACTAACTACATGTCAGTAGGTTCTCGCACCAATACGGATATACAACCTGTCACATGGGCATATTCAACCTATAACGTCATCCGCGTTACTCAGCTCCAGAGTTCGATAACAGCCGTTAGCGATGATAGGCCGGTGCTGAAATATATTAATGGCAGCCTAAAACTGAGTGCAGCAAATCCCGAAGCGTTCATTTGTACAGTCTACGATGCTAAAGGATCACAGATCATTTCAAAAAGATTTGATCCTGATGGTATTCTGACAATAAATGGACTCCCTGAAGGAATATACTTCGCCACAACGACCGACAGCAACGACCGCCACACTGTTAAATTCATAGTCCGTTAAACAACAAAGGTATACCAATCATGAAAAGATTCCTGATCATATCAATCCTTACTGCCTTTGCGATCAGCGGAGCGACAGCCAGAACAGCACTTCAGATCTTCAAAAGCGGAGAAATCGTCAACTCGTTTGACGCGGCCACAATTGACTGCACCAAAGTGGAAGATAATGGCTCGGTAAAAGCAGTGAACTTCTATAGTTTAGGTATTCCGGCCTATTCTTACAACATCGGAGAGATTGACTATATGGATGTCATTGATCTTGACGATGGTCCGGCCAATCTCCGTGCTGAATCTGTGCAGAACGGCGTCTCACTTAAATGGGATGCTGTAGCCGGTAATGTTTACGATGTTTACCGTTCAGCCGACGGTCGGATCTACTCACGTATCGCATCTGCGGTAAACGAAAACGAATATCTCGATACAGCACCATCCAAAGGCACATGCCACTACCGCGTAAGCGCTTCTAAAGGCGAAGTCAGCACCGATCTTAGCGAACCCGTCAAAGTTGACGTGACCATTAGCGGAATCAGCCTTGATATTCCCGATAAGGACGGATATAACGTGAAAGGAGTTGTATATTGCGGTGACACACCGGTTGAAGGTGTGGTTGTCAGTGACGGCACAAACGTTGCCACAACCGATGCCTATGGACGCTACTATCTTAACAGCGACAAGACCCGAAGCTATGTGTTCGTTTCGGTTCCCGGAGGCTATAATGTTAAGAACGACAAGAACTTCCCGAAATTTTATTCACGGTTCTCCATCTCAGATGCATCGGTAATCGAACAGCACAACTTTGAACTGTTCAAGAACGACAATACCGACTACGTGGTTATCGGACTCGCCGACATGCATGTCGCCAACATCCGCGACACGCCACGCCAGTTCACCGAGCGTTTCATCCCCGACGTGAACGCAACCATAGCAGGCTACAAGGCACAAGGCAAAGATGTATATTGTATCAGTCTTGGAGATGAAACCCACGATCTTTATTGGTATGATTATAACCTTGCGCTCGGAGCAGCCAAGCCTTACTTCGAAATGATCGACGCTCCACTTTTCCACTGCATGGGTAACCATGACAACGACCCGTACTATCCCGGTGACTTCATTGCCGAGAACACATGGCGTAACGAAATCGGACCGAGCTACTATTCATTCAACATAGGCAATATCCACTATGTTGTTCTCGACAATATCGTTTACCGTAACGAAGGTGCCTCGATAGGTACACTCGGCGACCGGTCATACGATGAAAGAATCACCGACAATCAGATCGAATGGCTGAAAAAAGACCTCGCTATGGTGCCGAAAACCACACCGCTTGTCGTGTGTATGCACTGCCGCTATTTCAAGAAAGCGATACTTTCCGGATCTTCACAAGTAACATCGGTCGGTTACAGTCTTGAAAACTACGGCGATCTGAAACCGTGTCTCAACACCTACAGTAACGTCACCATCCTCACCGGTCACGCCCACACCAACTCAAGCACCGAATTGAAACCGATACGCGAATACAATATCGGCGCCGTAAACGGTTCACTTTGGTACACCGGACAGGATCACATGGCCAAGAACCATATTTGCGCCGACGGCTCAGTTGGTGGATATTTCGTAATGGAAGTAAATGGCACTACCTACACCAATTACTACAAATCAATGGGTTATGACCGCAACTACCAGTTCCGTACCTACGACGGTAACGAAACCTTCATCCGTAAATCAGTATTCTTCCCCAACTCAACCCGCAGCAACAAAAAAGCTTATGATCTTTTCGAATCCAAAGTACCCGGTTGCATGGAAGAATGGGGAGGAGTCTATGCCGATGGAGCCACAACTCCTAAAGCTCGTACCGACAATAAGGTGTTCATCAACGTGTTCGCATTCGACAACCGCTGGAAAATAAAAGTCACCGAGGAGGGCAAAGAGCTGAAGGTTACACGCATCAACGCATTTGACCCGCTCCATATTGCATCCAATGCTTGCCAGTGTCTGAACAACGGAGAAAACAAGGATAGGGCCGAAAACATCACTTCGGGCCGTCTACCGAGCAAAACATCACACTTCTTCACAGTGCAGGCCTCCTCAAAAACATCGACACTCTTCATCGAGGTTACCGACCCCTACGGAAACGTATATACCGAAGAAATGACACGACCGAAAAAATTTACGCTCGACATGAGATAATAAACCATAATATTCCAATTATTAACAATTTAATCAAAAATCATCATGAATCTTAAACATTTACTCCTTTCAGTTTCATGTGCGGCTGTCGCTCTCGGAGCATCCGCACAGGCTCACCACGGTTACTTCTTCAAACCGTCACAGGATGCTATCGACGCATCAATCGAGAACAATACCTCAATTGATGCTCTCACACTCTGGTTCGACACCAACTTCGCCATGCCGATGATCAATTCCGACGGCTCAATGGTTTCAAGCTCGATCTATGAAGGTAACAAGACCGACCTTATTCCCCGTCAGGCAAAAATCGAAGCAAATGCAGAAAAATTACACGGTGCTGTTGTTGCAGGAACTATGGTTGGCGATAAAGTTGTTGTAACAATCCCCGCGCAGACTCAGTATCCCGACGTAGCCGACATCACCGCTCCCGGAACCATGCTCTTCCACCTCGTACTCCCGGGTGCTCCCAATCGTATCAACGATGCCGATAACGAACTCAGCTACACCGGTGACCGTGCATATCTTAAAGACTGCACCGGTATGAGAATCGGTATCAAAGCTCCCGCTGGTGCCGTTGTAAAAGGCTATATTTCAACTCCGAATATCAATGCTAAAAATGCCGGAGGTTACTATGAATTAGGTGACGTTATGCGTACAGCAGCTTTCGATTTCGACAATGTTCCTGCTAACGAATATGTTGAAATCACTTCAGGCGCACCATATAACAGCCTCGCTTGTATCGAACTTAACGAAACCCACAACGCAAAATGGCCTGATGGATACTGCGCTAAATTCGTTGACGTAGCCGTTAGCAACGTTATGCCCGGCGATGTTATCGAATTCAGCGGTCTCATGACTCTCCATCCGGGATGGGAACCTGTAGTTCTCGCAGGTGTTGAAGAAGTTATCGCCGGTGACAACAACGCTCCCGTTGAATACTTCAACCTTCAGGGTATCCGCGTTGAAAACCCCGCAAACGGTCTCTACATCCGTCGTCAGGGCAGCGAAGTTTCTAAAGTTGTTCTCTAATACAGGAACAGGTAACAGTTTCCGACCATAAACATCAAGCCGCCGTACAACTCCGATTAATCCGGAATGTACGGCGGTTTTTTATAGGAACCCGATGAAAAAGACATATTTGATACGACAGTGACAAAAAATTATACATTTCAGACAGAATCAAATGATCTTTTTTAGTTAACTTTGCGAAACAAACGTTCTATTTAACCCTTTTTATACTATAAATCAATGCCACATTTCATCGCAATAGACCTCGGAGCGACAAGCGGTCGAACTATCCTCGCGTCAATTAATAGCGACGGCCATCTATCAACAGAAGAAATCAACCGTTTCCCCAACCACATGATGCCCCATGACGGACACATGTATTGGAACATATTCTCACTGCTCGAAAACATCAAGGAAGGTCTTGCACTTGTGGCAAGAAAAGGAATCGTACCGGAATCGATCGGTATCGACACATGGGGTGTAGACTTCGCATGTATAGCTGCCGACGGATCGATCATCGGCCTGCCGCATGCCTATCGCGATCCACAGTATAGCGGGGCGCCCGAACGATTCTTCGAATCGGTAATGACTGCCGACAAGCTTTACGACCGTACCGGAATCCAGCACATGTATTTCAACACTGTGTTCCAGTTCAACGAACTCAAGAACACATTTGCCATGACAGCTGCCGATAAAATCGCGTTCATGCCCGACGCACTCGCTTACCTGCTCACCGGCAATCTCGTTACTGAATACACCATCGCATCTACCGGAGCAATCCTGAATCCTGAAAAGAGAGAACTCGACACTGAACTGCTCGAAATCGTTGGAATCAGCGCCGATAAATTCGGACCGCTTACTAATCCGGCCACAGTGATCGGTAACTTGCGTCAGTCGATAGCCGAGGAAACCGGATTACCCTCAATCCCGGTAGTTGCCGTTGCCGGCCACGATACTGCATCGGCAGTAGCCGCCGTCCCGGCCAAAGACACTAACTTCGCATACCTTTCAAGCGGAACATGGTCGCTCATGGGAATCGAGTCACCCGTGCCGGTAATCAACGACGTTACACGCGCTCATAACATTACCAACGAGGGTGGAATCGAATCAACAGTCCGCGTTCTCAAGAACATCACCGGAATGTGGATAGTAGAACAATGCCTTCAGGCATGGAAAAAAGAAGGAACCAGCTACACCTATCCCGAAATGGTCGCTCTTGCCGAAGCCGCACCCGAATTCATGGCATTCATCAACCCCGATGATCCTTCATTCGTTTGCCCTGCCAATATGCCTGCAGCAATCGTTGAATATTGCAACCGCACTGGTCAGAAAGCACCTTCGACCCACGGTGAATTCATCCGCGTTATTTTCGAAAGCCTCGCACTGACCTATCGTTCGGTCCTCGACATATTCCGCTCGATATCACAATATCCCATCGAACGTCTCCACGTTATCGGCGGCGGATCACGCAACCGCTTCCTCAATCAGCTCACAGCAAATGCGCTCGGTATTCCTGTTGTAGCCGGACCGGCCGAAGCGACTGCCATCGGTAATATCATGCTTCAAGCCAAAGCGTGCGGACTCGTTTCATCGCTGAACGAGATGCGCTCGATCATCGCCCGCAACATCGACAGCGAGACATTCCTCCCCACCGATACCGAAAAATGGGAAGCAGCCCACAAGAAATTTGAAGAAACCATTAAATAAACTAACTAACACCTACAACAATGAACGAACAACAAATCAACAAAGCTTACGAAATAGCACGCGAACGCTATGCCGCTCTCGGTGTCGATACTGAGAAAGTGCTGGAACAAATGCAGAACTTCCATCTCAGCATGCACTGCTGGCAGGCCGACGACGTTGCAGGATTTGAAAACCAGGGCGGATCACTCACCGGCGGTATTCAGGTTAACGGAAATTATCCCGGCAAAGCACGTGACATCAACGAACTCCCCGATTATATTCTCTACGCAATGAGCCTTATCCCCGGAAAACACCGTCTCAACCTCCACGAAATCTACGGTGACTTCGGTGGCAAATACGTTGACCGCGACCAGTGCGACGTAACCCACTTCCAAAGCTGGATCGACTGGGGTAAAGCCAACGGCATCCTCCTCGACTTCAACTCAACTTCATTCTCTCACCCCAAAAGCGGTGACCTCTCGCTCGCCAACCCCGATAAAGCCATCCGTGACTTCTGGATCGAACACTCTCGCCGTTGCCGTGCTATCGCTCAGGCCATCGGTGAAGCTCAGAATGATCCATGTATCATGAACACATGGGTACACGACGGAAGCAAAGATATAACCGTAAACCGCTATCTCTACCGCGAACTTCTCAAGGATTCTCTTGACCAGATCTTCGAACATAAATATGACTGGATGAAAGACTGCGTAGAGTCTAAAGTATTCGGTATCGGTCTTGAAAGCTACACT